>NZ_JBNFMU010000124.1:0-4873 GCF_049942315.1 Pseudomonas wayambapalatensis | reverse complement strand
CTTCGCGGGTAAACCCGCTCCTACAGGTACTCCGCTGATTTTGAGTACAGCGGGGTACCTGTAGGAGCGGGTTTACCCGCGAAGCAGGCGATGCGGTATATGGCACGGGCGTTGCCCGTGATCGCGGGGCAAGCCCGCTCCCACAGAGGCCCTGCAAGCCTTTTGGAAATGAGTACGGACTAATGCAGGGATAGCGGCCGCGCTCGACTCTTGAGCTGCACCTGCGCCAACGCGCACTCCAACAGCGAGCGCACGGCGTCGAGCTCGTGCATCACGCTAAGCAGCATGATCGTGGCGGGGGATTTGGGGAGGGAGGTGATCGACTGGTTGGCTACCGCCAGGCCACACATGGTGTATTCCATGGCTTCGACCAGGGTGTCTTCGAGGTAGTCGGGGGCTTCTGTAGTGTGCGGTGGGTCGGGGACTATCTTGAGCATGGCGTGATCTCGTCTATTAGATTGAACCACCACGACACCACTTGCATTTGATGGGTGGCGGCTACGTACAGGTCTGCAAGACCGGAAGACGAGAAAACCGGCAGATCCGAAGATCTCCCGCACGTAGCCACCATAGACGGCGTGACCGAGTAGGCTCGGCCAGCGAAGGTAGTCTCATCTTCGGGCTTGCAGGCCCGGTCGTTGATTTGGCAACGACCCGGCGAGACTAGTCGTCATCTGGATGACGCAAAAGCGGACAGAGGATGCTTGGGAAAGGGCCTACATCAAATAGCGAAAATCTGATTCGTTCGTGTAGGAAGCCATCTAATTTTGGGGTGAGTTGCTTGCTGGAGGTTATGTAGTACACATCAGTGCGCCGTCAGCAGCTAGAAAGCAATAGGGGCTTCCCTCCCCTGCCAGTCTCCGCTTCGCAGGTCGGCTAGGCCATCATCGTTGCACTTGCGCACACGCACATCCTGCGGTCGCGTGATCAAGCTCGCTGGATATTTCTTTAGCCAGCTCGATGAAGACACGCACCGCCGCACTCAGAAAAGCGTCTTTACGCCGCATTAGAACGGCCCGTCGCTGCAAGCGCTCCGGCTCCAGTGTGATGGCTACAAGGTCGTCATGGGCCAACGCAATTCTGGCAGGCAACAAGGTCGAGAGATTCGTCCGGCGAACGATCTCGATCACTGCGCCGAGGGCATTGGCCTCCATCTGCACCTTGGGACGAATCTCATGTTTGCGGCAGTAGCGGTCGATTTGCTCGCGAGTGGCAAACTCTGTGCTGAGCAGGACCAAAGACTCTGCACTCAGGCCGTGCGAGGTAATGGAGCGTTCCTCGGCCAGGCGGTGTCTGCGGTTCATGACCAAAGCAAGCGTTTCGTTCAGCAAGGGGATGGCTTCGATATCCGGCGCATGTATTTCATCAAATGCGATCCCTACGTCCAACTCTCCCGCCAACAGCAACTCCTCGATACGCTCCTGGGAGATCTCTTTCAGGTTGACGGTGATCTTGGGGTATCTGGAGTGAAATGCCTCGATCAGCGGCCCCACCAGATAGGTCGTGAACGTCGGCGTTACGGCAACACGCAATGAGCCACGGCTGAGGTCGCTGACATCATGTATAGCCCTTTTGGCTTCCTGCAGTTCCTGATACGCACGGCGCGCATAGAGAAGGTAGACATCCCCCGCGTCAGTCAAACGCGTCGTGCGGCCTGATCGGTCGAACAACTGGGCTCCCAGGCTCTCTTCCAACTGCCTGACTTGCTGAGAAAGCGCCGGCTGAGAGACATGCAGCGCTGCTGCGGCCTTCGTGAAGCTGAGATGTTCTGCAACGGCCAGGAAATACTGGATGTGGCGAGCGAGCATGCCTAAACCCATAAGATAATCTGATCCAGCTCATAATAAATGAGACTTTTACCTTATGTCATGCGCTGCTTAATCTCCGTCTCACACCCAGCGACATCGAGACAGCAACCATGAAAGCGATCATCGACGGATTTCTGAAGTTTCAAAAAAACGCCTTTCCGGAGCGGGTCAAACTGTTCAAGGACCTTGCCAATCAGCAAGCGCCAAAGGCTCTCTTCATCTCCTGCTCTGATAGCCGACTGGTGCCTGAACTGGTCACCCAACGCGAGCCAGGCGATCTGTTTGTAATCCGCAACGCCGGCAATATCGTGCCCTCGTATGGGCCAGAGCCGGGTGGGGTTTCGGCGTCGGTCGAATACGCGGTCGCCGGCCTCAAGGTTGCAGACATCGTGATCTGCGGCCACTCCGACTGCGGCGCGATGACCGCCATCGCCACCTGCAAATGCCTGGATCACATGCCCGCCGTAGCCAGCTGGTTGCGGTACGCCGACTCAGCCAAGGTAGTCAATGAGGCCCGTCAGCATGCGGACGGCCCAAGCAAGGTTGCTTCCATGGTGCGCGAAAACGTGGTCGCGCAGTTGGCCAACATCCAGACCCACCCCTCCGTGCGCTTGGCGCTCGAAGAAGGCCGCGTGACCCTGCACGGTTGGATCTATGACATCGAGACCGGACGTATCGACGCTTTTGATGGCAGCACCGGCACCTTCGTGTCTCTCGCGCAAAACCCAGAAGTCCACGCCGTTTCCCAGCCGGCCAGGCACGTCGCCTGAAGCCTGTATCTGCACCTTTTCTTACCCAGGAGACTCACCATGATCCAGACTCAAGCCACCCGCACCGCTCGCCAGGAACTGACCGAAGTCATCATCCAGGCCAAGGCTCGCAAGGACCTGTCCTTTGCGCAAATCGTTGACGGTACGGGCCTGTCCGAGGCCTTTGTCACCGCAGCCTTGCTTGGCCAGCATCCGCTGCCTGAAAGCGCCGCGAAGGTCGTAGGCGAAAAGCTCGATCTCGATGCTGATCAAGTCGCACTGCTGCAATCGATGCCGATCCGCGGCAGCTTCTTCGACGGGGTGCCGAGCGACCCTACCATCTACCGCTTCTACGAAATGATGTCGGTGTATGGAACCACCCTCAAAGCGCTGGTCCACGAGAAGTTCGGCGACGGCATCATCAGTGCCATCAACTTCAAGCTGGACATCAAGAAGGTCGAAGATCCGGACGGTGGTCACCGTGCTGTGATCACCCTGGACGGCAAGTATCTGCCTACCAAGCCTTTCTGATGTAGCTCAGCCCGGCGCCATACCGCGCCGGGCCATCTCCAACATTCATGACGACTGAGCGCCGATCGGATGCTCAGGCCTTCTTACGCCCTCAGTACAGGTGATCACCATGAAACTCTTACTCGTTTTGTTCCTAGGCGGCCTTGGTTCTGTTGCCATGGCCGATGACCAAGGTACTCGAACTGCACCAATGACGGTTGAACCCTATCGCTACTCTCAGAACCTGGATATCGCGCACGTTGTGGCTGTTACCCCGGTGCCCAATGTCTGCGAAGTTGTGCCGATGCAGCTGACTTACGACGACTCCAATGGCGAGCGGCATATCATGGAGTACAGAATCGTGGGGAATGGCTGTGCCAACAACTGATGCGCCGTCCATACTCCAGCTCGACAGGCAGTTCCTGGGCATCAGGGCAGATGGGATCGAGGCTTGGCATCCTGTATAGACGCAAGCCCACTGCGAAAATCGCTGGGGGCTTTTTGCTTCCGACAGAGGGTGATCTGCCGACTCGTCTGCGGGACGGGAATCTGGACGGCAGACTACCCTCCTGAAACTTCAGAGCCTGTACTCAATGGTGTAGGACTCATCGTCTCTCGGTTCTATCGTAATAGGAATGCCGAAGAGCTTTCCTCGACATTCACTGACGCTACACCGATACACATTTCCCTGCTGGAGCTGATTCCAGAGCCCTTCGTCATGTATCGCAATCTGCAACACACGGTTGTTCGGATCCTCTCTGACCTGAGCAACGTGATGGTCGAGGTCGCACCCGAATTCAGCAGTAGTAAACTCGGGATCGTAGCCGATCAGCACACCGTGCCTTTTCAGATCTTCCCGAATACGCTCAATCACGTTCTCTGCTTCTTGTTTTAGCATGATCGTTGTCTCGCGGCGTTGTACTCATCAAAACTCTAGCTGACCCTGATGGTTTTGGTTGGGTATCGTGCAATCAACGACTCACCCTCATTCCTGAAATTCCCCACCGCCTTAGGAGGGGAAGCTGGCGGTAGCGGGTGACTGCTTTCGACCCATTTCGGACACTGAAAAATCGCGTTTCGTAAGTGCGACGCCCACTCCGTGGGAGCGGGTTTACCCGCGAAGCAGGCGATGCGGTGCATGCACGGCATCGAGCGCAGCATGATCGTGGCGGGGGATTTGCGCCTGATTGAGTGACTGGGTTGCGTCCAGGAGATTTCTTCTCTCGGCCACAAACACGCTTGACCTCAAGTTGACTCGAGGTTGCAGACTGCCCGCTCCTTCCTCTGGAGCAATCCCATGTCCGCAGATTCCCGCCCCGCATTCGCGCTGTCCAATCCACCCGGGCTGTACGACCCGAGCAGCAACGGGTACTCCCACGTCGCCGCAGTAGCACCTGGAGCCAGGCTGTTGTTCATTGCCGGGCAAGGTGGCGAGGATGTCGACGGGCGACTGCCCGCCGAGTTTGCCGCGCAGGCCAGGCAGGCACTCGCCAATTTGGACACGGCACTGCGGTCGCAGGGCGCGAGCTTGCAACAGGTATTCAAGCTGACCTTGTTGATCGTCGATCATGATGAGCATCGCTTGCGTGAATGGGTCAGCGAAGCAAATCGGGTCTGGGAAAGCGGGCATCCGGTCTGCACCCTGATCCCCGTTCCACGGCTGGCGCTGGATGGGATGTTGGTGGAGATCGATGCGGTGGCCGCTTGCTGTGAGAAGGTCTGAGTTCAACCTGACGTAACCCGCTGTGCCTGTGACACGGCGGTGTCTTTTTCGCGGGCAAGCCCGCTCCTACAGGTATCGCGTCG
>NZ_JBNFMU010000123.1:0-45358 GCF_049942315.1 Pseudomonas wayambapalatensis | reverse complement strand
GGAGGCCGCAGTACCTCCTGTGGGAGCGGGCTCGTCCCGCGATGGCAACACCGCGGTGCAAAGCCAGGGACTGCGCCAAGCCCCTTGGCTGGCAGGCTATGTCGGGCGGCTGTCCAGCGAAAAAGGCCCGGACCTGTTCCTCGACACCCTGATCCCGCTGTGCCAGCGCCATCCACGGTTGCACGCGGTGATGCTCGGCGACGGCCCCGAACGCGCCACGCTGCAGGCGCGTATCGAGGCTGCCGGCCTGGGCGAGCGCATCACGCTGCCGGGTTTCCAGCGTGACATGCAAGCCTGGATGACCCGGCTGGATGCCCTGGTGATCAGCTCGCGCACCGAAGGCACGCCAATGATTCTGCTCGAAGCCATGCAGGACGGCGTACCGGTGGTGGCCTTCGGCGTCGGCGGCATTCCCGACGTGATCGAACACGGGCGCAGCGGGCTGCTTGCCGCACCGCTGGCAGTCGATGAACTCGCTGCCCACCTGCAGGCGCTGCTGGACGATCCGCAACAGGCCGAAGAACTGGTTGCCCGCGCCCGCCAGACCCAGCGCGAACACTACCACCTGCCGACCCTGGCACAACGCTGGGCCCTGGTGTACCGGGGCACGGCCACGGAGGTTGTCGCATGATCATCCCCCTGTCGCTGGTGGGCCTGGTGGCCCTGCTGTCGCTGGGCTTGCTGGCCAGCCCCTACCCTTACCTGGCCCCTGGCGCCGTGGTCGGCCTGGCCGGTGCCCTGGTGCTGTACCGCAAGCCAGCCTGGGGCCTGCTGGCGATCGCCGCGCTGGTGCCGCTCGAAGGGCTGCTCAAGGACAGCATGGTCTCTGGCGCCAAGCTGATCGGCCTGGGCCTGGTGCTGATCCTCACCCTGCAACTGGCCGTGCGCCAGCTGCCTGCCGAGCGCCTGCGCAGCAATCAATGGCGATTGCTGATCCCGTTCATGGCCCTGTACCTGCTGAGCCTGTGGACCAGCGACAGCGTCGAGCTGTCCGTCGGCCACCTGCGCGAGCTGCTGGTCGGCCTGGTGGTGTTCGTCATCACCCTGCTGGTGGGGCGCGACCTCAACCTGCCGATGCTGGCCCGGCTGATCACCGTCAGCGTCTGCGTGACCTGCCTGTTCGCCATCTTCTCCAGCAAATACCAGGAGCAGGGTCGCGCTTCGGCCATGCTCGACCCTAATGCCTTCGCCCTGCTGATCACCATCGCCATGCCGCTGGGGCTGTGGCTGGCGATAAAGACCCGGCAGATTCCGCTCAAGCTGTTATGGGCCGGCTGCTGCCTGTTGCTGCTAGTGGGCATGACCAAGACCGAGTCGCGCTCAGGCCTGGTGGTGCTGCTGATCAGCCTGGGCATCGTGCTGTACAACTACCGCGAGCAACTGGCACGCATCCGCCCGCGCCACCTGGGCTTCGCCATGCTCGGCCTGGCCATCGTCCTGCCGCTGGGCGCGGCGCTGATGCCGGCCGGCTACGCCGAGCGTATCCAGTCGCTGATGCTGCTCAAGTCCGGGGTCAATGCGCACCAGGACGAATCCCTGGGTCGGCGCGCCTCGTACCTGGTGGTGGGCAAGGAGATGATCAGCCACAGCCCGATGCTCGGCACCGGCCCCGGCACCTTCCCGCTGCACTACGCCGACACCGGTTTCTCCAAGGCCTTCGCGCCGGTCAACAGCAAGACCACCGACCTCTATCGCCGCGCCCACAACACCTACCTGGAGCTGTTCAGCGAAACCGGCGTACCGGCGGGGCTGGCCTTCGTCGGCATGATCGCCCTGGCCCTGCGCAACTTCTGGCGGGCCCGCGCGGCCTGGCGGGCCAACGGCGAGCACGACAACGCCGACCTGATGACCCACCTGACCATGAGCATGCTGGCCATCGGGCTGTTCCTGATGTTCCTCAGCGCCCCCAGCCACAAGTACCTGTGGATGATGCTGGCGCTGTCCAGCGTGCTGCTGCGCCAGGCCAGCGAGCCGCGCACCGCGGGGGCGACGCCATGAACCAGGTGAGCATCGTCATCCCCATGTTCAACGAAGCCCGCCATATCGGCCGCACCCTCGAAGCCGCGCGCAAGGCCGCCCACTGCGCGGGGCTGGGCTGTGAGCTGATCGTGGTCGACAACGGCTCCAGCGACGATGGCCCGGCCATCGCCCGCCAGCACGGCGCCCAGGTGCTGAGCCTGCCCGGTGTGGCCATCGGTGCGCTGCGCAACCAGGGCGCACAGGTCAGCCACGGTGAGTGGCTGGCGTTCCTGGATGCCGATATCGAGGTGCCCGACAACTGGCTCGACCTGCTGCTGGGCCTGCAGCGCCGAGGCGAAGGAGATGTCTTCGCCCTTGACTGCGACACCCCACGCCAGGCGCCCTGGTTCGCCCACGCCTGGCAACGCCGCACGCTGCGCGCCGGGCAGACGGTGCAGGACTGCACCTGGCTGCCCACGCCCAACCTGCTGATGCGCCGCACCTGGTTCGACCAGGTTGGCGGCTTCGACGAGCGCCTGCGCACCGGCGAAGACAAGGACTTTACCCTGCGCCTGCACGAAGCCGGCGCGCGTTTGCGCGTGCTGCGCCAGCCCGTGGTGCTGCACTGGGGCTTCGAGGGCAGCTGGGGTGAATGGCTGGGCAAGGAGATGTGGCGCCAGGGCAGCCACTTGCAACTGTTGCGCAGCCATGGCGTGAGCCTGCGCCTGCTGCGTTTCCCGCTGCTGTCGGTCGGCGCCTGGGTAGTCGACGCCATGGCGCTGTCGACGCTGCTCGAAGGTTTCCCCCATGTGGCCCTGGCGCTGCTGCTGATCAGCGCCCTGCCTGCCCTGGCGCTGAGCCTGCGCCAGAGCCTCAGGCACCACGACACGTTGCTGACCCTGCAGCTCTGGGGCCTGCACTGGCTGCGCCTGCACCTGGCTGGCGCTGCGTTCATCCTCAGCCTGTTCAACCGCACCGCAAGGAGGCCCGCTCGTGGCTGAGATCATCTTCTGGTTGTGCCTGCTGTTGCCGCTGTACGCCTGGGTCGGCTATCCGCTGCTGCTGACCCTGGCTGCGCCGTTCTTCCCTGTGCGCAGACCCGGCCCGCTGCCGCCGCAGCGGGTCAGCGTGGTGATCGCCGCGCACAACGAGGAGCGGCACATCGAGGCCAAGCTCGCCAGCGTGCTCGCCCAGGACTACCAGGCCGCCGAACTGCAGGTGGTGGTGGCCAGCGACGGCTCCAGCGACCGCACCGTGGCGCTGGCCCGCGCCGTGGACGATCCGCGGGTACAGGTGCTCGACCTGCCACGCCTGGGCAAGACCGGCGCGCTGAACACCGCGGTGAGCGTCTGCCGCGGCGATATCCTGGTGTTCACCGACGCCGACAACCAGTGGTCTGGCAACACCCTTGGCCTGCTGCTGGCGCCGTTCGCCGACAGCGATGTGGGGGGAACTGCCGGGCACATGATCATCCCCGATCCAGGCAAGGGCCTGAGCCTGGGCGACAGCCTGTACCGCCACTATGAAGCCTGGGTGCGCAAGGTGGAAAACCGCACCGGCTGCATGGTCTCGGCCGACGGCGCCCTGCTCGCCCTGCGTCGCCCGCTGTACCAGGCGATTCCCAAACAGGTCAACGACGACTTCTACATCAGCACCTGCGCCCCGGCCGCCGGCCAGCGCATCGTCTACGTGCCGGAGGCGATCGTGCTCGACCAGGGGGTGGACGAGGCCGACAAGCAGTTCCGCCGTCGCCAACGCGTCACCGTCGGCGGCCTGCAGAGCCTGGCCGCGCGCAGCGAACTGCTCAACCCGCTACGCCACGGCCTGTACGCCATCGCCCTGATCAGCCACAAGCTGATCCGCCGCCTGGCACCGGTGCTGTTGCTGCCGCTGCTGCTGGCCAATCTCTGGCTGGTCGGTGAGTCGCACTTCTACCACCTGGCCCTGGCCGCACAACTGCTCGGCTATGCGGCGGCGATTGCCGGCCTGCTCGATGCCGGCCACCGCCTGCCCAGGCCGTTCCGCCTGGCCGCCTTCGTGCTGGTGACGCTGGCGGGCATGAGTGTCGGCCTGTGGCAATTCCTGCGCGGGCACAGCTACAGCCAATGGAACCCCGACCAGAATCGATGAGCGACGGACATGCCGATCAAGACGAAGATCAAACAGGCCAGTGGCTGGCTGTATTTCAAGTCGCCCAAGGGCCGCGCCGAATTGCGCGGCGCCGGGGTGATCCTCATGCTGCACCGGGTACTGGCCGATGATGCCAGCGCCGCCTTGGCGCACCGCAACGAGCTGTGTGTCGGGCCACGCGCCTTCGAAGGGCTGCTGCGCTGGCTGCCGCGCCACTTCGACTGCGTCAGCCTCATGGACCTGCTCAAGGACCATGAGGCACCGCGCAGCAACCAGCGCCCCAAGGTCGCCCTGACCTTCGACGATGGCTGGCGCGACAACGCCAGCAACGCCTTCCCGCTGCTGCGCAAGCACCAGGTGCCGGCAAGCATCTTCCTGTCCACCGACTACATCGGCAGCCGCCAGCGCTTCTGGTGGGAAAGTGTCGGCGAGACCCTGTGGGGCAGCCACGGCGAGCCTGCACGGCACAGCCTCATCGAGTACCTGCGCAAGCTCGGCCGACCGCTGCCGGCCGCCTACTTCATGAACGACCGCTCGCAAGCGCGCAGCCAGGCCCTGGCGCACTACCTGCAGAGCCTCAAGAGCCTCAGCCCGCAAGCCCTGCAGCAACTGACCGACGCCTGCCCTGCCGAATCGCTGCCCCAGGCCATGGACTGGCAGCAAGTGCGTGAACTGGAGGACTCGGGCCTGGTGCGCTTCGGCCCGCACGGCGCCAGCCACGCCTTGTTGCCCTACCTCGACGACCGGCGCCTGGACGAGGAACTACAACGCAGCCGTGCCGCCCTGGCGCACGGCTGCCAGCAACCACTGCCGGTGTACTGCTACCCCAATGGCGACCATGACGACCGCGTGCGCGCACGCGTGGCGGCGCACCGCTATCCCTTCGCCCTGAGCACGCGCGCCGGCATCTGCCAGGGGCATGACGATCCGCTGGCCCTGCCACGCATCGGCGTCAGCCAGCGCAATGCCAGCCGCCCGTCGCTGCTGGCCTGGCGCATCAGCCGCGGGGGCCGCTCATGAGCCGCAACCATTACCTGCGCCATCTGGCACTGAGCATGGGCACCAAGCTTGCGATGATCGCCCTGCGCCTGCTGCGCAACGTACTGCTGGCGCGCATCCTCGGCCCCAGCGAGCGAGGGTTGTTCGCCCTGCTCAGCACCCTGCCCGACCTGATCAGCGCCGCCACCAGCGGCGGGTTGAACAGCGCCGTTGGCTACCAGGCGGCCAAGCAGCGCGACATGGGCCTGCTGCTGACCCAGGTGCTGGTCTACGGTTGCCTGCTGGCGGGGTTGTTGACGCTGGTCTGCGTGGTGCTGGTGCGCGCTTTCGGTGCCGACCTGGACATCACCCTGCAACTGGGCCTGCTGGCCTGGCTGTTGCTGCTGGCGGTGCCGATGACCGTGCTCAAGAGCGGCCTGCTGACACTGCACAACGCCAGCGGTGGCGTCGGCGCGTTCAACGCGCTGCGCCTGACCGAATCGGCGGCACCGCTGCTGTTGTTTCTGGCGTTGTTCTGGATGTGGCGTGAAGAGGCGCTGGAGGCGGCGCTGATCAGTTGGCTGGTGGGTATCGCCCTGGTGCTGATGCTGGGCCTGTGGTGGCTGCGCCGCCAGCATCCGCTGGCCCTGCGCTGGGATCGCGGCGGTCAGCGCGAGCTGCTCAGCTACAGTGCCAAGAGCCACCCCGACCTGTTGTTCCAGCAAGTCATCCTGCGCTCGGACTACCTGTTCATCGGCGCGATGCTCGGCAGCACTGCGCTGGGGCACTACGCCATGGCCAGTGCGGCCGCCGAACTGCTGTTGATCGTACCGGAAGCGGTGACCACACCGCTGATGAAGCGCCTGCTGCAGCAGGACGCCGGCATGGAGAAACTCACCCCTCTGGCATTGCGCCTGACCGCCACGGTGATGCTCGGCGCCTGCCTGTGCATGGCGGTGATCGGCGACTGGCTGATCGTCACCCTGTTCGGCATTGCCTACCAACCGGCCTACCCGGCGCTGCTGGCCTTGCTGCCAGGGCTGCTGGGGCTGTGCTACGCCAGCATCCTGCGCCTGGACCTGCTGGGCAAGAACCGCCCCGGCACGGTCTCGCTGATGATGGGTGCCGGCGCCGCGCTGAACCTGGTGCTCAACGTGCTGCTGATTCCAACCTGGGGCATCGTCGGTGCCGCAGCGGCCTCGTCCATCGCTTATCTCGCGGTGACCCTCGCCATGTTGGTGCTGTACTGCCGCCTGAGTGGGGTGCCGGTACTGCAAACCCTGATCATCCTGCCCAGCGACTTCGCGCCGCTGCGCCAGATGTTGCAGCGCAGGCCAGCATGAAGCGCTGCCTGCTGCTCTGTGCCCTGTGGGTGCCGCTGGCACCGGCGGCGAGCCTGCAATGGGGCGATCTCCGCGATGGCAGCCTGTACCTGCAACCCGCGCGCAACGATGAACTGCGCCTGCGCTGGCATCCGGCCTGGCAGGCCGACGCCAATGCCGAGCGCATCTACCTGCTCGACGGCCACGGCCAACTGCGCGGCGAGCGGGCGATCAAGGCCGAGGAGTTGCGCGGCGAGCAACGCTGGCCACTGACCGCCGACGCCGGCCCCTATCGCCTGGAGGTGCCTGGCTACAGCTTCCGTGGCTACCAGATCGAGCACAGCGACACCACACGCGCCCTGTTCGCTCCCGCCAAGGTGCACTTCAGCGCCGAGGTCGGGCCACGGGTCGAGCTGTATTTCCGCGTCAAGGCCGGTGAGCAGGCGACGCTGGCCGGCAAGTTCCACGGCGGCGTACGCGGGCTCTTGGCGCAGCGCCTGAGCGACGGTCGGCAGGTCGAGGTGGCGCTCAAGCCCTACCCCGCCTACTGGCGCTTCGACCAGCAGGCGCTGCCGGTCAGCCCCCGCGACGAAACCTGGCGCCTGCGCCTGCAAGGGCGCGGCAAGGCGGCATTCTGGCTCGATGGCAGCGCCAACCTGTTCGCCCAGCGCGCCGATCAACTGGGCGATGTCGCCAACCCTGCCGGGCAGGTGCGACTCAGGCTCCAGGCCAAGGTGCTGGGCCACACGCCGCTGCTGGGGGTCAACCTGCCCTACGTGCTGCCGCCACCGTCGAGCTTCGCCGCCCTGGATGCCCTGCGTCCGCAGGCGGCCGGCTACTACAGCTTCATGGACGTGCTCGCCCGCCAGCCCGGCTATGAAGACGCCTGGCGCCGTCTGTACCAGCAGCGCTTCGGCATCACCCAGGACATCACCCTGCTCGCCGGCACGGGTCGGCGCGCCGATCTTGCCGCCGATCGCACCAGCCACGACGGCCTCGATGCCTGGCTGGCCGGCACCGCGCGCCTGGGCGGCAAGGGCCTGCACTACCTGGCCTTTGCCGACGAGCCCAACCTCAATTACCGCAACTATGAAAGCTACCGCGACTTCTTCACCGGCATGGCCCAGCGCGTAAGCGCCTGGCCGGGCGCCCGGGAGGCGGGCGTGCGGATCGCCATGCCCGCCTCGTCACGCCTGCTCGGCGGCCCCTTCACCCAGGGCAGCAAGGACCTGCGCGGTATCGACTGGGCCCGGCGCCTGCTGCAGGAGCACGGTGCGCAGATCGATGCCCTGGCCTGGCACGAATGGATGGTCCGCGACCTGCTCGCCACCCGCAGCTACCGCGACAGCGTGCGCCAGGCCGCGGCCTTGGTCGGCCTCGACAGCCAAGGCCGGCCGCGCAAGGCGCTGCTGCTCGACCAGACCAACCTGTCCAGCGGCTCCAGCCTCAGCCCCTATGACCAGAACACCCACTACGCGGGCCTGTGGTGGGCCTCGGTGGTGATCAACGCCTCCGCCGACGGCCTGTTGGACATGCTCAACTGGTTCCATGTCGCCGACGAGCCCGAATGGCCTAAGGGCATGATCCGCGTGCTGGGCGATGACCGTTTCGAGCTCAAGCCGGTGGGCCTTGCCCAGCAGTTCATCCAGCGCCACTGGCTGCGCCAGGTGCTGGCCCTGGACAACGACGCCTTCGAGGTCGACGTGCTGGCCATGGCCGACGGCCGTCAGCGCAGCCTGCTGGGGGTCAACAAGGCCGAGCGCGTGCAGCAGGTCGACCTGGCGCTGGGCGACTGCCCGGCCGGCCAGCTCGAACTGTTCGGCCCCGATAACCAACCGCGCCCTGCCCGCTTCAGCTGCCAGCAGGGGCAGATTCGTTTTCAATTGCCAGGGCAGACCTTGTTTGCCCTGACCTGGAGTGCGTCATGAGACGCACCTCGACCTGCCACGAACAGGAGGCACCATGCGTGCATTGAGCAAGATCCAGGATCGCATCAAGCGCAAGGGACTACGCAATACCTTGAGCAGCGCCTGGCGACACTACGTCTTCTATCATTGGGAACTGGTGTGGATGGAACGCGACCTGGAAACCCCGGTGCCCCCGCACCGTCTCAAACCCTATGCGCCACTGCGCATCGAGAACATCACCGTGAACAACGTCAAGGCCTTCGCCAAGCACTTCGGCGACCGCGTCGAGACCATGCGCGAGCTGGCGGCCGAGGGCCACACAGGGTTGATGTTCCTCGATGACGACGGCGACACCGTGGCCTTCATCTGGGGCAGTGCGCGCCATTACCACGACCGCCATTACTACGGGTGCTGGTTCCCGGTCGGTCCGGGCGAGTTCTTCGAGTTCGGCGGCGAGTTGATCCGCAAGTACTGGGGCAGCGAGCTGTCGGTGGACTTGCAAGTGGCGTTGTGGAAGGCCATGGCCGCGCAGGGTTGCACCAAGGTGGTGGACGTCTGCGAACAACACAACATCCCGGCGCTCAAACTGCACCTGCGCATGGGCTATCAGGAGCAAGGGCGCATCATGAATGTCTACTGCCTGTTCGGGCGCTGGAAGTTCTTCCGCGAAAGCCGCTACAGCGAGTCGCGTCTGGAGCCCTTGCGTAAACCGGCGTCCGAAAACGCCACGGCTGCGGCGTCCTGACCCCGTGGCCCTGCAACTGAGCTGGTGCGCCTCGCTGCGCACCCCCAGCTTTCCCGCCGCCGGCTATGAAGCGCTGCGCCAGCGCGTGGCCGGCAGCACCCCGTTCAATCACCTGGGCTGGCTGCGCGCCGCCGAGGCCGCTCTGCAACCGGGCCAGCAACTGAAGATTCTGCTCGGTCACCTCGATGGCCGCCTGTGCCTGTGCCTGCCCCTGGTGCGCGAACGCCAGGCGGCAGGCCCGCTGAATGTCCCGGTGGTGCGTCACCTGGGTCATCCACTGAGCGATCGCATCGCGTTGTTGCTCGACCTGCCGGCGCACCACGCAACACAGGTGCTCAAGACCATCCGCAAGCATCTTCCCCATGCGCTGCTGCAATTGAGTGAAGTCGTGCAGGGTGACAATGAGGACTGGCTGCGCCAATGGGCTGCGGCCAGCTCGACCTTCGAGCGACGCCTGAGCTGCCGTGTACCGGTGCACCGGATCAGTGAAGCCGATCGCCAGGAGGTCAGTGGCGACCCACGCTACAAGCTTCGCCGTGCACGCAAGCGCATCGCCGCCTGCGGCGCGCAGGTGCGCCGGGTGGTCGCCGACCGCCACAACATCACCGCCCTGCTCGATGCGATCAGCGCCGTGGAAGCGGCGAGCTGGAAAGGCGACGATGACGTCGGCATCTTCTCGGGCAGCCAGCGCCGCGGGTGGATGTACCAGGCCTTCACCGCGCTGGCTGGCGAAGGGCTGGTGTGCCTGGTGCTGCTGGAGCTGGACGGGCGATGCATCAGCTACCGCCTGGGCCTGCTCGAGCGCGGACGCATCTACGACTACAACCTGGCGTTCGTGCCCGAACAACGCGAGCTGGGCAGTGGCCGGGTGCTGCTCGAAGAGTGGATTCACTGGGGCCTCGACGAGGGCTGGAGCTGGGTCGACGCCTCGCGGGTAAGCCTTGAAAACTCCAGCCACCAGTTGCATGAACGCCAGACCGGCCAAGTCGAACAATGGCGCTTGAGCAGCTACAGCTGGCGCCCCGACGGCATCGCCCTGGGCCTGGCCCTGCGTTGCTGGCGCTGGCTCAAGCCACGCCTGCGCAAGGCCGACAGCGCAGCCACCGTCACCCCGAACCCCACACAGGAGCGCCCGGATGCCATCCCAGGTCATAGTCAACGCTGACGACTTCGGCCTCAGTGCCCCCATCAACGCGGTGATCCTGCACGCGTTCCAGGCCGGGCTGATCAGCTCGGCAACACTGATGGCCAACATGCCGGCGTTCCAGGCAGCGTGCGTACTGGCCCAGCAGCCAGCGCTGAAGGGCCGGATCGGCCTGCATTTCAACCTGACCTACGGTCGGCCCCTGAGCCAGGCGATCCTCGCCGAACCGCGCTTCTGCACCGCCCAGGGCGAGTTCGACCTCGGGCTGCGCCAGCGCACCCTGCGCCTGTCACGCAGCGAGCGCGAGGCCGTGCGCCAGGAACTCGAAGCCCAATGGCAACGCTGCGTGGCCCATGACGTCATGCCCAGCCACCTGGACTCGCACCAGCACGTGCACAACATCTGGCCAGTCGGTGAGGTGGTGGCGCGTTTTGCCCGTGAGCAGGGCGTGCCGGTGCGCCTGGCACGCAACCTGGGGCACAACATCGGCCCGGCGAAACGGCTGTTCAAGACCCTGCTGAACCGGCGCCTGCGCCAGTTGAGCGGGGCCACGGCCGACTATGTGTGCACCCCCGCGGACCTGAAGGCGGGCCTGGCGCCGCGCGAGGGGGTGCTGGAGGTGGTCGCGCATCCCAGCGCGCTGGGCGGGCATGATTTTGGCGATGCCTACCTGGAGAGTGGGGAATCGTTGAAATCGTTGATCGATGCGCGTCTTGAGGACGTACCGCGGGTGGGTTACGCCACCGCGCTTTAAGTACCAGCCTTTCGAGGGGCGAGCGTCTCTTGCTCGTCGAAATCATTGGCTAATGGCACGTCGCTCATTCTGACTCCTAGAGGTTCTGGTCTTGCGCCACGAAGGTGAACACCTGACCATTGCCACTGGCCAGGTTCACGCGCACTACCGGCATGAAAACGCCGGTGTGCTGGAAGTAGTCACGCTGGATCAGCTTCGCCCCGGCCAGGCTGGCGCTACCGGAAGGATAGTAGATCGCCTCGATAGGCAACTCCCGAGGTATGTTCTGCGGCCAGGCACCAATGATGATTTCGTTGTGCGCACCAGCGCTGGCGCGCACGTCGATGTTCAACTGGAACTGCGCAGCATTGGGCGTGGGCTCCATGCTGAAGGCGCAACTGTTCGCAGCGCTGCCAGCGTAACGCGCGCGCCACGCCGCGACCGTGGTAATACCTTGCGACAAGCAACTGGCTCGACAGCTGTTCGGGATGCCGCTGGTGCCGGCGTTGGCCGGGTAGGCGCAGCGCAACCTGACCGGATGCGTGACAGGTTGATCCAGACGATCGAAGATCAAACCCGGCTCATTGCTGGCCAAGCGCTGGACACCGGTATCGGCGCGTAGATAGGTGAACGAAACACCATCTCGTGAAATGGAGTTCTGCGTGGGGTTCCAGGAACGAAAGCCGGCGGAGGCACCGGTGGCGCGGATCAGCACACCATTGCAGTTGTAACTGGGGCTCGCATCGTAGCAACTGGCGGCGGTGTCGGCGTAGCGCAAGTTCAGCCGGTCGGCGACCTGGTAACCGCGGTACAGTTGCTCGCGCGAGTCGAAACCGAACACCGCGCTCTGTGGCAGGGCGGGGTCGAGTCGCAGTACCGGCAACCACACGCCAACGGCCTCGTGGTAGGCGCGCTGGTCCCGCTGGGCCGCCAGTAGGCCGTTGATGTCGCCACGGTTGTAGTACACCGCCACTACGGCCAGGCGCTCGGGCAACGACGTGTCCCAGTTGACCACCCGCAGTTCGCCAGGCCGGGTGCCGCCGTCATCGCCTTGCACGCTGTAGTCCTTGCCCTGCGCCATGGCCTCGAAACGGTTACTGAAGATGTAGCCACTGGGCTCGCTGACACTCATTCCCCCCACGTCATGTCGCAACCAACTGAAGCGCTCGGCACCCTGACCGATGGCTTCGGGGCCATGGGTCCAGAACGGCAGCGGCGCATTGGCAGGCTGCTGTCGCACCAGCACACCGCTGCAAAAATACGCTGGCCGATTACCTGCACAGCGCAGCGCACCGCTCTGGTAAGACTGGTTGAGAGCGACCGCCAGCTCTGGGCCGGTCAGCGCCCAGGCAGCGGGGGCCAGCAGGCAGCTCAACAGCACACAACAACGTGACAGCCACGGCATTCTCACAAGAAAACCTCAGACATGCTCAGCGAGTGATCAACTGACGACTTGCTCTTCCAGGCGATAGGTCACCACCCCAGGGATCGCATGATGGAACGCCTGACAGAAGTGGGCAGCGGGGTTCGCCGCCCCTCAGCGAAGCAGCACACCGCAGGTCAACCGACCCCGGCGACCTGACGCAGGGTGTTGGCGTCAGTGCTCTCGGAGGTCAGGACCTGGGTGTAGGGGTGGTAGGTCCAGGCCGTGCCGCCATCCAGTGCCGCCCCCCAGATGGGGTAGTTCGGCAGCCCCAGGTCGGCCATCTGCACGCCGTATGCACCCTGGACCTTGGTGAAGTCCGCCTGGGTCGGCAGCTGCATGCCCGCGCTCTTGCACAGGGTGTCCGCGCTTTGCCAGGTAGAGCCTTGACGCGCGAGGAACTCCAGGCCACGAATGCCCTTGACCGTCAGCACATAGCTCTGCGGTCCGCCAGGTGATTGCGCGGTGATGGTGGTCTGGCCGTTGCGCAATGCCGTGACCTGCCCTTGGTTATCCACCGTGGCCACACTCTCGTCGCTGCTGGCGTAGCTGGTCGCCCCCGGAGCGATCCGGGTGAAACGCAAAAATACCGGCAACTGGCCAGGCAGCTTGAGTTCACCGTCGAGGTACACCGGCGTGAACCGCTGTGCCGTCAGGTCCAACTCATGAGCGCCCGCGAACCCCTGGTCGATCTGGAACGTCAGCACGGGGCTATCCCCTACCGTACTGACCCGGTAGAACACCTTCACCTGAGCAGCCAGGTTATTGGTGAAGTGCTCCTTGGGAATACGCAGCGTGATGGAGCGCCCCGTAGAGCCGATGGGCAGGTTCTGGGTGAAAAGCTCAGTCCCCTGGGCCAATGCCAGCACCAGCGTGAGGGTCTTGCCGGCATGCTCCGCCCCCACTGCCATGACCACCGGGGCACCGTTACTCGGCACCTGGGCTGGATCGAGCTTGCCATTGATCACATTCGCCATGGTGGGTACGGCAAGGCTATTCTGCGCTGCTTGTGCTTCTGTCATATCGTTCATCGTGTGCTCTCCGACAAACTGGCGCTGTCGAGCGCCAAGCGGCTCATCCCGTTCCGCTCGTTGACTGCGGCGTTGACCGCACTCGGGTCAGGGCGGCCCGCCAGCAGTCGCCCAGCAATGACCGGTTGGGCTGCCGAGCTGTCACCACCACCTGGGCCATTGCCCCAGGTGACCACACGCCCGTCAGTGGTCAGTGCGGTGAAACCGTGAGTGTTGGCATACACCGCCTGCACATGGGTCAACTGCGCAACCACGGCACTTGTATCGCCACCAGAGTCTGCACTGCCCCAGGCCACCACCGTGCCGTTGCGGCGCAAGGCGGCGAAACTCCAGGCGCTGCCCGTCACTTGAACGATATCTGACAGTTGCGCGATGGGCGCAGGCACCGTACCGCCATAGGCGGTATTGCCCCACGCCACCACATGGCCGTTGCGACGCCGTGCGCAGAACGCATGAAAGGTGCTGGTGACCTCGACGATATCGCTGAGCGCGGCGATTTCTGCAGGGACTGTTCCGCCATGGCTGGTCGGCCCCCAGGCCACTACTTGCCCAGCGGTGGTCAGGGCGCTGAAGGCTTTACCCGTGGCGCCTTCCAGGGTTTCGATGTCGTTACGTGCCGCAATAGGCGCCGGTATCGTTCCGCCATAGGTGGCGTCACCCCAGGCCACCAAGCGCTTGTTGGCCCGCCGGGCGCCAAAGGCCCCCCAGTTGCCCTTGACAATCTGGATGTCGCTCAGCGCAGCGATATCTGCAGGTAGGGTACCCCCACGCTGTACATCGCCCCAGGCGACCAATCGCCCATTCGCCCGTTGTGCAGCGAAGGCATAGCCAGCGCCGAACACCGCCGTGATATCAGTTAGCGCGAGGATGTCCGGCGGCACCGTTGCGCCATTGTCGGCAGTGCCCCACGCAGTCAGTCGGCCGTTGTTGCTTCCCGGCGTTACCTGGAGGCGGCCAACGAACACCGTGCCGTTGCTGCGAACCTCGAGGAATGGCTGTCCTATGTCTTCAGGTCGCAGGGTCCCGCCTTCGGCGGTATCGCCCCAGCAGGCTACGGAGCCGCTCTGCAGACGTGCTGCGTAAGCGCTACGGGTACCACTGACCTCGACCACATCATCATAGGTGATAAGTGTCGGAGACACATTGGCGCCATAGGCCGCGCTCCCCCAGCCATAGAGGCTGAACAGGCCAGGGGTGGGGTTGTCGAGCATCACCGCAAAAGCTGCCTGACCCTTGCCCAGTGCATCTTTACCGTTGCCGACGACATTGGCCGGGTTGAGCCACACCGCATCGGTGGTGCTGCGCACCCGCAGGGGCCGCTGGGGTTGGCGGTCGAGCCAGGTGTAACCTGCCGTCCAGGCCACATCGCCAGCGTATTGCCATTCCACGAGAATGGGCTGGTCGGTGGTCGAGTTGTAGGCACTGATAATCCGTGGCGAGCCCGAGGCGAGGGAGGAACTGGCGCCATAACGGGCACCGAAGATACGGATGGGCCCCGCACCGATCACCCGGCTCACGGAGTAGGTATTGGACGGTGAACTCTCCGGCGGGCCGCCAGCGGCGCGATCGATTCTGTATTCAAGGGCGATAGTCGCTCCACTGCTGGCGTTGATCACGGCATAGGGCACCGGTACGCGCAATGCCTGATTGTTACCACCGGTCGGCACAGGGACCGGAATCGTCGTGCTGCCGCCTGGCGCCGGGCTGACGATCTCGACCGTCACCACATCACGCTCACGCAATTGCGCCACCGCCTCGACGACCACCGTCGCACCACTGACCACGTCGTCCGGGTTGATATTACCCTCTATGGACTCGAGAACGGTCGGCAGTGGCAAGGCGGCGCTTTGCACGCGGATCGACAGAACCAGCGACTTGTCCTTTGCGCCACTCAATCGATAGACCGCATAGCGGACATTGACGTTTCCATCGGCATTGGCGATGACGAAGGCATAGTCGATGGGCAGGTCCAGGAAACCACCATCCGCCAGCACGAAGTCGGACACCGAGGTCACCCCACCCGGCTTGTCGCCGTCCCAGAAGACCTCTACCTCATCGCCCGCCTTGAGATCGGCGCTGGCCGGCACCCGCACCGTCGCACCGCCGGTGACAACGCCAGGGTTGAGAATGCCGTCCTGGGCCTCCACGACCTCCGGCGCGAGCAAATCAACCTTCTCGCCGGCACCTACCTGCAACTCCAGGTACTCGGAATAGCGGTCCGGTTGTCCAGCCTCGGTGATCCGATACCCCACCAGCACCGCGCCGCCATCATTCGCCCGCAGTTGGGCGGGGCTGACCTCGAAGATGGTCTCCTGCCCCGGGGTGACCGGCACATCGTCGTAGTACGGCTGCCCCACGGTGGACGTCCACTCCAGGTACATGTCCTGGTCCTGCGTCATGTTCGTGTAGGGCTGTACGATGACCTCGATACCCCGTGGGTAAGCGTCTGGGTCCAGTTTGCCGCCGGGAACAAGTGGGCGCGTCGAGGGCGCGGGCAATGCCGCACGCGCGTCACCCACCTGCAGCACTTCATGCGCGGAATCCAGCGGCGTGTCCAGATCACGCCGCTTGAGCTGGTAGCTCAGGGCGAGGCTGCCGCCGTCCAGCGGGGCCAGGTTGGCAGCGCCTTGTACATGGAACGCCAAGGCCTTGCCCGCCTGGGAGGTACTGACAGTCTTGATTTCCGTGTGCAGCAGCGGCGTACCGTTGGCACGCGTCCCCAGCCACGTCAACGTCACTCTGTCCCCCCGCACGAGGTTCACCTGCGCAGGCACCTGGACGGTGGCCTCCACCAGGGTGGGGTCCAAACTACCCCCGGTAGCCTCGAGCAGGTCAGGTTTGGCCAGGACGGGGATAACACCAGCAATACTGACGAACGCACGCTTGGAGGGGGTATCGTCAGTGCCACGAGTGTTGACGAATGATGCAACGCCACGCCCGCCGCCCAGGGCGAACAGCTTGTCATTGGGAATGCTGAACACCAGCGTGCGTCCAACCCGACTTACAGTCTGAGACGGTGGGGTGAATTCAAGGGTTTCGCCGTGCGTGGAGCTACCTAGCCAGGTGACGGTGATCACGTCGTCCACCTCGAAGTCCGTTCTCGGCGTGTCCACTTCGATTTCCAGGTCAGCATCACCCAACGCATCCAAGTCGATGACATCTTCAGGATCGGCGCCAGGGTCAGGGTTGAAGATGTAAGGTGCCGGCAGCAGCCCGACACCGACTTCCGTCTTCAGCGTGCTGCGCTCAGACCAGTCGCTGGACGGGTTGTTCACCTCGTCGGTCACCCGGTAGGTCAGGACCAGGGCATCACTGTCGCCTGCGGCCCGAATGGTCGCTTCCGGCACAGTAATCACCACGGGTTTCCCCACCTCTGCCGGCTGCACATCGTGGAGTACGAACTCCCCGCCCCAACTCAGGCGGATCTGGTCGTACTCACGCATGTTCGGGTACACCTCGATCTCCACCTCGACACCGGCTTTCGCTTCGTCCTCACCGATGACGCCAGAGGGCGGGACTTTGGCTTTCGGCGGTACCAGTTGCTGATGGCCTGGCTTTTCCGGCTCGGGGTCGGTTCCGCCGGGGAAAATGAGGCGGCTCAGCACGCTCAGCGGCGTGGACTTATCTTCATTACCGCCCCCGGCACGGGTGACCTTGCACCACAGGTCGAACACCCCCTCCTTCACTTTCTCCGAGGGCACGTACATCGGAAAAAGCTGATCAACCTGCTCTTGGGTTTGAAGCCTGTCGGACGCTACAGGCAGAGTGTCATCCCCCCAGAACACCTCGATCCAGTCACCAACGCGCATGTTCGAGTAGCGCTGGATGATGATCAACAACCCACGGGCATTCGTGTGCGCCATGTTGTAGTTGACGCCGACCTGGACACCTGGGGTTTTCACCGAGGTGATCTGCCCCGGGATGTAGATCCGCTCCAGCGCCGCCAGGCCGGCACCGCCCACGGAGAACATGCTCATCTCCTGCGTCGCCAGTTGCTGGTTAAAGGCCTTGATCATCTCATCGAGGGTCAGCACGACGCCGCCCTCGTCGTCTGGCTCATTGAACTGCGCGTCATTCGGCATGGCTGTCTCCCAATCCCTTGGACCCGGCATGTTTGGTCCGCTGATTGAAAAGCAGTTGCCCACATCGCACAACTGACAGAAATACCAGGTGACAGCGCCCATCAAACCTGGCCAGAACGGCCAGCGTTCGCCTTGCGCCAGGCTCAGGTTTTACCCTCACCGAGCCACCGCAAGCTCCTGAATCGCTTGTGGTTTCCTGGAAACCTTCAAACTTCATAATCAGGCCCCATCTATTTACCACCCCCCCCATCCATCGATGGCGCCTGCTGTTGCGTTCCACAACAGGAGCGACAGCCATGCCTTCAACTCTCCCCTCCACCCACCAGAACCTGATCACCCAGCGCTTGCCCGCCTGGGCATCGAGACTTGCAGAAGAGCAATGGCAAACCTTGCGTGCCAGTGCACTGCCTCAGCAGGGCCTGCCAGGGCAGCACGCCGCCTGGTTCGAAAACGCCTTGCCCGACCTGCGCGAAGCCGTACTGGCCAGCCAGACACAGTTGGCCACGGCCCAGCAAAGGCTGGCCAGGGCGCTCAAGGGCCTGCAGCAGATCGACGCGTTCGCCGAACCACTGCTCGCCGAGCGCCTGAAGGCCGAGCACGGGTTCGAGACCCCGCTGCGTACCTCGGAGCTGATCCAGGTCCATGATCTGTTCACCCATCAGGTCTACGTAAGCACCTACGAACGACGCAGCCTGCTCCAGGCAGCACTGCACAATTTTGCCGACGATGTCAGCTTCAACATCAAGAGCGCGCTGGCCCTCGAGGGCGACAGCGAAATCACCGACATTACCGTGACCGGTAGCACGACCCTTGGCGACAGCGAAACCCAGGTGCCCTACTCCCTGGCCTCTAAAGCCTTCAAGATCAAACCGCTGCCGCTTACTCCCGAGGCCTTTGCCAGCACCTGTCGCGACCTCGACCTGGGCCAGCGCTACCAAGCGCACCTGGAAGCCAGGTTCAGCGCGCCCGATGTCCGCCCCGCCGCAATCAGGCTTTACCAAAGCAACCTGCAACTGGCAGCCGACCTGGCGCGACTGCAGCATCGGATCGGCGGCAACGCACGGGATTGCATCCAGCAGTTGCTCGACGACGGATCGGCCCTGCCTTGCCAGCAACTGCAAGTGTTCGGCGTGACGTTGCACGAGGCCCTGCTGGTCGATGCGGGTGAAGCCGGTCGACTGCTGTATCTCCCGGGGCAGGAAGCCGCCGTCCGCGCCTTCGGCAGTGAGCAGGCGTTGGTCGCGCAATTGCAGACCGATCTTTGCGACCCCACCTTTCGCAGACGGTGCCTGGCGCTCATCGCCAGCGAAGATCGGCTGCAGTTCCTCGATCGGGCACGGCAAAACCTCAGCAGCGATGCGCACGCAAGCTACGATCAAGCCTGGACACTGCCTGAGGGAGCCGATCTGCACCTGGAGCGGCACGACATCGAAGGGCCGCTGTTCGAGTTCCTGTACAGCGACCATCTCGCCTGGCTCAAGGCCGAGGCACTGCTGCTCGCCGTGCCCACGGCCCAGGCCGACGAGCGGGCGCGCAAGAAGCGCCTGCAGATGTGGGAGAGCCTTGGGTTGAATGCCCTGATGACCCTCGGCTTCTTCATACCGGCCATCGGCGTGCTGATGATCGCCGTGACCGCCTGCCAATTGTTGCATGAGGTCTACGAAGGCTACGAGGCCTGGGAGGTCGGTGATCGCGACGAGGCGTTTCAGCATCTGAAAGTGGTAGGCCTGAACCTGGCGGTAATCGCCGGGCTGCATGTCGGTGGCCAGGTGGTGCGCACGCTCACCCGCACACCGCTGCTCGAGAGCCTCGACCCGATCACCCGGGCCGATGGCAGCCAACGCCTCTGGCGCCCCGACCTGACGCCCTACCGTATCCCGGCCTCCGACGCCACGCCGGACTCCTTGCAGATGGACGGCCACTGGTATCGACGACGCTTCGACGCACAGCTGCAGCGTTGGCGGCTGGTTCATCCTGGCGACCCTGACGCCTACCAGCCCCTGCTGGAGCACAATGACGAAACGGCCTGGCGCGCCGAGCACGAACAACCCCGCGACTGGCCACTGGCGACACTGGTGAGGCGGCTGGACAGCCGTCTTGAAACCTTCACCCCGGCACAGCTGGAGCTGGCTGCGCGCATCAGCGGCGTGGACGAAGCACAACTGCGCCAGGTACACCTGACCCATGCCAAGACCCCACCGCTGCTGGCCGACACCTTGGTACGCCTGCGCCTGCAACGGCAGATCGCGCAAACCTATCCGACAGCCAGCGGCGCCGAGCGTGACAGGCTGTTCGCCGAAGGCTACGAGGCCAGCGTGCCAGCCCATGCCGACGAAACACGGATGCAGCAGGACTACCCGGGACTGAGTGCGCCATTGTGCAGGCGCCTGCTCGGTTCGATGACCACGACCGAGCAGGCGGCCTGGAGCACCGGACAAGACCTTCCCGCACGCCTGGCCAACCTTGCGCGGGGCCTCGAGGATGAGCTGCCGGTTGCCCGAGGCCTGGAAGGCCTGAACCTGCCCGAGCTGGCCAGCGCCCACAGCGAACGCCTGGCGCTCAAGGCCATGACGGCGCTGAAGGGCTGGCCACAGGATGTGCGCATCGAGCTGCGCGCGGAGGATCTCCAGGGGCGTACCCTGGCCATGGCTGGCAGCCGCTACGCGACTCGCTTGCGGGTCATCATCAAGTCTGCGCAAGGTTACGCGCCTTATCTGGGCGAGCGTCCCGTTCTCGCCCCCGCCACTGCCGATCTGTGCCAGGCGGCGGCGAAGGTACTGTCGGCCAGTGAACGCGCAGCGATGGAGCTTGAGGCCGGAGCCAGCGACAGCCTGCGAGCGCGCCTGACAGCCCTGGTCGACACCGACCGCCAAGCCTGGGCCAGACAGTTGCGCCCATTCGGCGACTTCGCCTGGTTGCGCCAACAGGGCCTGCGTGGTGGAGCGCCAATGGATCCGAACCCTGCGCCAGGCGGCGAGCCTGAGCCGGCGGTCGTCCCCCCGCCACCTCCCGCACCGATCGACCGAGCGCTTTACCGCCAGGTGCAGCAGGTCTACCCCACGATGAACAATGACGGCATCAATGCCTTCTTTGCCTCGAGTCGTGAGCAAGGAGCAAGCCCGGATCAGGCCGTGGCAGCCCTGAACGCACAGTATCAATCAGTAACGTCCAACTTCGCTGCCTGGGCCGCAGGCTCACCTGCACGGACCCGGGCCATGCCGCGACTGCTGAACAGCTGGCGCGGCATGAGTCGACAATCGCTGGGCGAAGACCGGCTGTTCTCGATGGAACTGGCCGACCTCGATCTCACCAACGACGACCTCGCCAGCCTAGAGCTGCCCCACCACTTCCCACATGTCGGGATCCTCGACCTGGCCCGCAACCCGCACATCGACACCCTGCCCGCTTCGTTGCTGGAACGCTTGCCCAACCTGCAGGGGCTGACCCTGGAAGCGTGCTCGCTGCAACACATTCCGCAACTGAGCAACCCGCAAACCCTACGCTTGCTGGACCTGGAGGAAAACAACCTGACCTGGAACGAGCAGGCACAGCAAAGGCTCAACGAGATGGTCAACCTCAGGACCCTGGACCTCACCAACAACCCGCTGCAGGCAAGCCCCAACCTGGAAGCCTTGCCCCACCTGGACTCACTGATGCTCGGGAATTGCGAACTGACCGAAATACCCGCTGGGCTGGTGAACATGCGCAACCCGAACATCGTCAACCTGTCGGAAAACCGCTTCACCGAACTGCCACAGCCACAACCTCTGCCGCGTTCACTCGCTCAGGTGATGCGCCTGGAAAGCCAACACATGGGCGACGGCATGATTGCGCAGATCAATGCCTACTATGTGCGTTTCGGCGTAGACCTGATGGTCGCCGACCATGAATACGAAGCCTTGCTGTCCATGGCCAGCGAAGAGGACACCGCCGTCTGGGAGCGCCTGCCCCTTCAGTACCGCAGGGACCTGAGGCCGCTGATCGAGGACGAGCAGTTCAATGCCGCCCCCGAGGCAAACCTCGCAGAAATCTGGCGGCGCCTTTACCTGATGGATCAAGACCCGGTCCTGGGCGAGCAAGCCGTTGCCGCAGGTGCCCAACACTTGCTGGAACTGCCTTTCCCACCGGCGCCCGAAGCCGAGCTTGCCGAATCGCCGGAGCCGCCGTCACCGGAAGAGTAAACACCATGGCCACCCGTCGGCGCCTGCCGGGCGCCGGTGGGTCGTCGATGGCGAACCCTCGCGCTTGAACCAGACTGGAATATTTCCGACAGCAGGTGCATGCTCGGCTGAAGCGTTTCACCTGATCAGCTAAAAAGTGAGGTGCAGTACCCATGGACCGTCTGCTCGATTCGCTGTTTCCCACCCAAGAAGACATCCCCGAGGCCTGGCGCCTGGGCGAGCCGCTGGAGCAACGCGACTACCTGGTGGGCGGGCAGCTCAGGCGTTGGGACGGGCCGCTGGCCACCGTGCGCAGCCCGGTGTGGCTCAAGCAAGGCGATGAAGAACGCCAGGTCATCCTCGGCAGCGCACCGCTGCTCGATGCCGACACCGCCCTCACCGCCCTCGATGCCGCGGTGCAGGCCTACGACAAGGGTCGCGGCGCGTGGCCGAACATGCGTGTTGCCGAGCGTATCGAGCATGTCGAAGCCTTCCTGGCGCGCATGCGCGAACAGCGCACGGCGGTGGTCAAGCTGCTGATGTGGGAGATCGGCAAGAACCTCAAGGACTCGGAAAAGGAGTTCGACCGCACCTGCGACTACATCGTCGATACCATCAACGCCCTCAAGGACCTGGACCGCCGCTCCAGCCGCTTCGAGCTGGAACAGGGCACCCTCGGCCAGATCCGCCGCGCACCACTGGGGGTGGCGCTGTGCATGGGGCCATACAACTACCCGCTCAACGAAACCTTCACCACGCTGATCCCGGCGCTGATCATGGGCAACACGGTGGTGTTCAAGCCGGCCAAGTTCGGCGTGCTGCTGATCCGCCCGCTGCTCGAAGCCTTCCGCGACAGCTTCCCGCCGGGGGTGATCAACGTCATCTATGGCCGTGGCCGCGAGACGGTCAGCGCCCTGATGGCCAGCGGCAAGGTCGATGTGTTCGCCTTCATCGGCACGCACAAGGCCGCCAGCGACCTGAAAAAGCTCCACCCGCGCCCCCACCGCCTGCGTGCGGCGCTGGGCCTGGACGCCAAGAACCCAGGGATCGTGCTGCCCGAGGTGGACCTGGACAATGCCGTCGACGAAGCCTTGACCGGCGCCCTGTCGTTCAACGGCCAGCGTTGCACGGCATTGAAGATCCTGTTCGTGCACGAGGATGTGGTCGAGCCGTTCCTCGAGAAATTCCAGCGCAAGCTTGCTGCGCTCAAGCCTGGCATGCCCTGGGAACCCGGCGTTGCACTGACGCCGCTGCCGGAGCCGGGCAAGGTCGACTACCTCGACGGCCTGGTCGCCGATGCGCAGGCCCACGGCGCCAAGGTCATCAACCCGGGCGGCGGCCAGAGCCGGGGATCGTTCTTCTACCCCGCCCTGCTGTACCCGGTGGCACCGTCGATGCGCGTCTATCACGAAGAGCAGTTCGGCCCGCTGGTGCCGGTGGTGCCCTACCGCGACCTGCAGACGGTGATCGACTATGTGCTCGACTCCGACTACGGCCAGCAGCTGAGCCTGTTCGGCAACGATCCGCAGACCGTCGGAGCGCTGGTCGATACCTTCGCCAACCAGGTCGGGCGCATCAACCTCAACGCCCAGTGCCAGCGCGGCCCGGACACCTACCCGTTCAACGGCCGCAAGAACAGCGCAGAAGGTACGTTGTCGGTGCATGACGCGCTGCGGGTATTCTCGATCCGTACCCTGGTGGCCACCAAGTTCCAGGAGGCCAACAAGACGCTGATCAGCGAGATCATCCGCAATCGCCAGTCCAGCTTCCTGACCACCGACTACATCTTCTAGCCAGCGGGCGCTTAATCGGAAAACGGCATTTGCGCATTCGTCGAAACTGTACAAATATACAGCTTCGACGAATGACCACCTTCCAACGGAGGTATCCGCAATGCCAGCCAAACCCATCCCCGAAGGCCAGCACAGCATCACGCCCTATCTGGGTATCAAGGATGCCGCCAAGGCCATTGCCTTCTATAAACAAGCCTTCGGCGCCGTCGAGATGTTTCGCCTCGACGGTCCCGACGGCCGCGTCGGTCATGCCGAGCTGAAAATCGGCGACTCCTCGCTGATGCTCGCCGATCCCTGCGACATGGACGGTGGCCTCACCGCCAGCCAGTCGCTGCCAGGGGCGGCCATCGGCTTGCACCTGTATGTCGAGGACTGCGACAAGGTCTATGCCCAGGCCGTCGCTGCCGGCGCCACGCCACTGCGAGAGGTCCAGGACCAGTTCTACGGCGATCGCAGCGGTACCTTGAAAGACCCGTTCGGCAACCTCTGGTTCGTGTCCACCCACAAGGAAGACCTGAGCCCCGAAGAGATCCGCGCCCGCGCGGCCAAGCTGTTCGGCGGGAACTGAACGGGCGACGAGTCGCAGGCCGTGCGCTTGAAGTTGAAAGCGCCGCGGCTTTGCTTGAAGCTTGAGGCTTGTAGCTCGGAGCTGCTATTGAATGCGAATCATCGAAAAGAACGGCGCGCAGGTGCGCACCCTCACACCGGCCGAAGAAGAACTGCTGGCCGGTTTTGCCAGTGCCACGCTGGTTGGCCCGCGCTTGCTGCAAGCCAACCAGTGGCTGATGAAGGTACGCAGCGCCAACCAATGGCTGGCCTGCGACTGCCGCAAGGATGCCCTGCCGGTGCTCAATGTCAGCCTCAACGGCAACACCGGCACCTTGTTCCTGCGCAACAACCCCGACACCCCCGAGCATGCCCCCGGCTGCCCCTTCACCAAGGACGAGCGCGAAGCCATCGAGCGCAGCGAGGATGTACCGCCGCCTGCAGCCTGGCTGCCACCCGACACGCCGCTGCGTCTGCTCGGCGACTTCCGTCGCGCCAGCGCAGGTAATGGAGCAGGCGGTGAAACCGCGGAGCGCCGTGAGCAACAGCGGCTGCTGTCACTGTTGCTGACCTGGATCGAGGCCAGCGGCCTGAACGTCTACGCCACGCACCTGAAAAAAGACCTCACCGCACAGTTCGCCGAACTGCGCGGTGTCGCTGGCCGCTATCCGCTGCTCGAGCGAGTTCCGGCCAGCAACTATCTGGAAACGCGCCTGGACATGAAGCACATGATGATGCTCAAGGCGCGCCTGCGTGAATCCACCGTATTCGGCAACCACCGTCGCCACGGCCTGTTGCTGGACTGCGTCGAGCAGATCAAGGGCCGCAAGCTGTTCAACGCCCGCAGCGAGGACGGCTTCGACTTCCAGGGCCATCACCTGCTCTGGGGCGGCAGCAAGACCGGCGGCCCGCTGTTGGCCCTGGCGCTGTACTCGCCCACCACTGCCGGTAGTCATTACTACGAACTGATCCATGTCGCCAGCGTACCGGTGCTGTCACGTGTGCACTTGTTCCCGGTATACCGCGACGAGGAACGCGAGCCCCTGAAAGCCTTGGTCTCGCTGATCGACTGGATGGCGAGCAAGGGGGTGAAAGTGCTGATGCGCCGCCCGGTGATCGGTGGCGAGGTGATGGACGAGCTGGTGCTGACCTCCGACCAGGACCGCGTGCTGTCGGTGTCCCTGCTGGAAAAACCGCTCGGGCCGGAGCCCGATACGGATAATTTCAAGCGCTACGCAGACTTCAAGAGCCCGGAAACCTTTCGCAAGTATGTGGCGGGGTTCTTCATGCGTGAGCGTTAGAACGCCGCCTCGAAAATCGCCTCGATCTCGGCCTGGCTGGCACTACGCGGGTTGGTCAGCCCGCAGGCGTCCTTCAACGCATTGGCCGCCAATACCGGCACATCCTCGCGCTTGGCCCCCAGCTCTGCCAGGCCCGCCGGGATCCCTACCGCCACGGCCAGATGCTCGATCGCCGAGATCGCCGCTCCCGCGCCCTGCTCTGCCGTCAGCCCGCACACCTTCACACCCATGGCCTTGGCCACATCGCGCAGGCGCGCGGCGCTGACCTGGGCATTGAAGCGCTGCACATGCGGCAACAACACCGCGTTGCAGACCCCATGCGGCAGGTCGTAGTAGCCACCGAGCTGATGCGCCATGGCATGCACATAACCCAGCGAGGCATTGTTGAAGGCCATGCCGGCGAGGAACTGGGCGTACGCCATGTTCTCCCGGGCTTGTAAGTCCTGGCCATTGGCGACCGCCTGGCGCAGGTTGTCGTTGATCAAGGTGATGGCCTTGAGTGCACAGGCGTCGGTGATCGGGTTGGCGGCCGTGGAGACATAGGCCTCGATGGCGTGGGTCAGCGCGTCCATGCCGGTGGCGGCGGTCAGGCCCTTTGGCATGCCGACCATCAGTGCCGGGTCGTTGACCGACAGGATCGGCGTGACATTACGGTCGACGATGGCCATTTTCACGTGGCGCGATTCGTCGGTGATGATGCAGAAACGGGTCATCTCGCTGGCCGTGCCGGCCGTGGTGTTGATGGCGATCAGCGGCAGTTGCGGCTTGGCCGAACGGTCCACGCCTTCATAGTCGCGAATATGCCCGCCGTTGGTGGCGCACAGGGCGATACCCTTGGCGCAGTCATGGGGCGAGCCACCACCGAGCGAGATCACGCAATCGCAGCGTTCGCGCTGCAACAGCGCCAGGCCCGCCTCGACGTTGGCAATGCTCGGGTTGGGCTTGGCACCGTCGAAGATCGTCGAGTCGATGTCGCGCTCGGCCAGCAACCCGGCGATGCGCTGGGCGACCCCGGCCCTGGACAGGCCTTCGTCAGTCACGATCAACGCCTTGCGCAAGCCGTAGCCGGCAATCGCCGCCATGGCTTCGTCCAGGCAATCGAGGCCCATGATGTTGACGGGTGGAATGAAGAAGGTGCTGCTCATGGCCGAGATCCTCTCAGGTTGTTGTCTGTCTACCTTCGAGGATCTGCCCGAACTGCCGCACGCATGTTGATCCAGGACAAGCCGCCGTGACTGAACGGTCGACATCGCAGGCAATCCGCGATGAGCGGCACTCGCTCAGCCCAGAAACAGCCGATACGCCGGATTGTCCGTCTCGTCCCAGTAGCGATAGCCCATGGCCTGCAGCGCCTGGGGCATGAGGGCCTGTTCGTCGGCCGGCACCTCAAGCGCAGCGAACACCCGGGCCTCGGCAGCGCCATGGTTGCGGTAGTGGAACAGGCTGATGTTCCAGTTCTGGCCCAGACGCTCGAGAAAGCCCAGCAACGCGCCTGGGCGCTCAGGAAACTCGAAACGCAGCACCCGCTCGTCGGCGCCTGGCGCTGCATGGCCGCCGACGGTGTGGCGCACATGCAGCTTGGCCAGTTCGTTGTCGGTCAGGTCGAGTACCTCGTAGCCCTGTGCACGCAAGCTGTCCAGCAGGCCCTCGCGCGGGTCGTGCTGTGGATGGGTCTGAACGCCGACGAACAACCGGGCTTCCTTGCCCCGGTGGTAGCGGTAGTTGAACTCGGTTACCTGACGCTTGCCCAGGGCCTGGCAGAACGCGCGAAAACTCCCCGGCCGCTCGGGGATGGTGACCGCGATCACCGCCTCACGCTGCTCGCCGAGCTCGGCACGCTCGGCCACATGGCGCAGGCGGTCGAAATTGATGTTGGCCCCGGAGTCGATGGCGACCAGGGTCTGCCCACGAACGCCATCACGCGCCACGTACTTCTTGATCCCGGCCACGGCCAGCGCACCGGAAGGTTCGGTGATCGAGCGGGTATCGTCGTAGATATCCTTGATCGCTGCGCACAACTCATCGCTGCTGACGGTGATCACTTCATCGACGAAATGCCGGCACAACTCGAAGCAATGGGCACCGACCTGGGCCACCGCCACACCGTCGGCGAAGGTGCCGACCTGCGCCAGTACCACTCGCTCGCCAGCGGCCAGGGCGGCCTGCAGGCAGTTGGAATCCTCGGGCTCGACACCAATCACCTTGACCTGCGGACGCAGGTACTTCACGTAGGCCGCGATACCCGCGATCAGGCCACCGCCACCGACCGGGACGAAGATCGCATCCAGGGCGCCCGGGTGTTGGCGCAGGATCTCCATGGCCACGGTGCCCTGCCCGGCGATCACGTCCGGATCGTCGAACGGCGGGACGAAGGTCGCTCCCTGGCGGTCGGCCAGTTGCAGCGCATGGGCCAAGGCATGGGGGAAGCTTTCGCCATGCAGCACCACGTTGCCGCCGCGCGAGCGCACACCGGCGATCTTCAGTTCAGGGGTGGTGGTGGGCATGACGATGGTCGCCGTCATGCCCAGGTGCGAAGCAGCCAGCGCAACGCCCTGGGCATGATTGCCGGCGGAGGCGGTGATCACGCCACGCTCGCGCTGGACCTGGGACAGGCGCGACAGCCGGGTATAGGCACCGCGGATCTTGAACGAGAAGGTCGGTTGCAGGTCTTCGCGCTTGAGCAATACCTGGTTGCCGAGGCTGCTCGACAGCGCCGGGGCCGCCTGCAGCGGGGTTTCGATGGCCAGGTCGTACACGGGCGCTGCAAGAATGCGCCGCACCTGCTCCGACAGCAGTTGCTGGGGCGTGACGGGGGAACGGGGGCTGACGCTCAGATTGCTCATCGATGACTCCTGGGGGTTTGCAGATGCCCAGGAGTCGAGAAGAAAAAACCCGCCTCCAGGGCGGGTTTCGGTGCCAGTGCGCGCTAGCCCGCCAATCCGATAATGGCGGTAATAATAATCAGGCCGAAGGTGCGCACAGGCGAGTAGATATTCATGATGTAGGAACTTATCCCGCCAAACCGTAGGAAGTCAACATTCAGCAACGCGCCTGTTGCTGTGCCGACAGCGGCACGTCGAAGACCTTGTCAAAGCCCCACTGGAAGACGAAGGCATAGACGAAGAAGAACACGAACAGCGCCAGGTTGGTGAGCAACGCGCTCCACAGGCTGATATCCAGCCAGAACGCCACCAGCGGCAGCAGGATCAACACCAGGCCGCCCTCGAAACCCAGGGCGTGCAGCAGGCGTCGGAACCAGGTGCGGGTACGCTGCGCCTGGCGTGCTTCCCAGCGCTCGAACGCCCAGTTGTAGCCCATGTTCCAGCTCATGGCGATACCCGACATCAGGATCGAAAGTATCGTCGAATGGGCCATGCCGGCATCGAACATCAGCGACAGCGCAGGCGCCACGCACGCCACGGCGATGACTTCATAGAGGATGGCCTGGACGATCTTGCGGGCCTTGCCTTGCATGGGGCACTCCTTGGCGGAAACGGAAGGAGACGGTACGCCGGTTCAGGCATGGGTTCAAGCACAGGAATCGTGTGGAAAAATCGTTAGGCTGCTTTCTTTTACCCCTCGAGCCAGCCATGATTGCTGCACCGCCGCCCGCGAACACAGCCATGACCGCCCCAACCCCTACGCCCGTCAGCTCCACCGCCCTGACACTGCAGATCCTTTCGATCGTGTTCTACACCTTCATCGCCTTCCTGTGCATCGGCCTGCCCATCGCGGTGCTGCCCGGCCATGTACACGACCAGTTGGGCATGGGTGCGGTGATCGCCGGCCTGACCATCGGCTTGCAGTACCTCGCCACCTTGCTCAGCAGGCCCTTCGCCGGTCGCGTGGCCGACAGCCTGGGTGGCAAGCAGGCGATTCGCTATGGGCTGTATGGCATTGCCGGTTGCGGCGTGCTGACCCTGCTGTCGGCCTGGTCCCTCGCCCTGCCCTCGTTGAGCCTGGGATTACTGCTGGCCGGGCGTGTGCTGCTGGGGGTCGCCCAAGGCCTGATCGGTGTCGCCACGTTGAGCTGGGGTATCGGCCAGGTCGGTGCCGAGCACACCGCCCGGGTGATCTCATGGAACGGTATTGCATCCTATGGCGCCATCGCCATCGGTGCGCCCGCCGGGGTGGTGATGGTCGGCCAACTGAGCTTCACTGCCCTCGGCCCGGCCTTGCTGGTGATGGCGCTGCTGGCCCTGTGGGTGCTGCGCGGCCGCCCGGACGTGGTGGTGGTGCGCGGTGAACGCCTGCCTTTCTGGTCGGCCTTCGGCCGCGTTGCGCCCTGCGGCATGGGGCTGACACTGGCGTCGATCGGCTACGGCACCCTGACCACCTTCGTCACCCTCTACTACCTGGAGCAAGGCTGGGTCGGCGCGGCCTGGTGCCTGAGCGCCTTCGGCCTGTGCTTCATCGTCTCGCGGCTGCTGTTCGTCAACGCGGTCAACCGCTTCGGCGGCTACAACGTAGCGATCGCGTGCATGGCCACCGAAGTGCTGGGGCTGACCCTGCTCTGGCTGGCACCGGCACCGGGATGGGCGTTGGTTGGAGCGGGGCTCACCGGCTTTGGCCTGTCACTGGTGTACCCGGCGCTGGGCGTGGAGGCGATCAGGCAGGTCCCCAGCGCCAGTCGGGGCGCGGGGCTTGGGGCGTACGCGGTGTTCTTCGACCTGGCATTGGGCCTGGCCGGCCCGGTGATGGGCGCGGTAGCCGTACACCTGGGTTATGCGTCGATCTTCTGCGTGGCGGCGCTGCTGGCGCTGTCAGGGGTGGGCCTGATCCTGCTGCTGGCCCGCCGCGCCGGCCGCGGCTGAGCGCTCGGCGGGCTCCGGGGCTCCCAGGGCCTGGCTGAAGAACGCCGCCGTCTCGCTCTGCAGGCCCCGGTGCACCTGGCGCCGGTCGATGCCGTCGGCATCCTTGCACAGCACCGCCATGCGCTGGCGCTGTTCGTCGTCGCAGGGGGCCATGAACACGAAATGCCCAGCACCGGACAACAGCCGGTAGTCGGGCGTGACCGGCAACTTGCGCGCCAGGGCGCTGGCGTTGCGGTCGACAGCCAGCAACTGGTCCTGGTCGCCGCTGTAGATCAGTGCGGGCACATGCACACCGGCCAGGGCATGGCGGCCAAACATCAGGCTCAACGGTGCCATCAGCATCACCGCGCCGACACGCGGGTCGGACTGCGGGGTCAACTCGCTGCGGTCGGCGATCAACACGCCATGGGTCTTGCAGGCATCGGCATCCATCGGCCGTTCCAGGCAGTAGTTGCGCAGTCGCTCAAGGTCTGGCTGGGCGCCCGACAGGATCAACGCGGTCTCCCCGCCTGCCGAGTAGCCGATCACGCCAACCTTGCCCTGGTTGAGGTAAGGGCTGAGCAGGTGATCTGCACGTGCAGCGGTGATCGCGGCGCTGACCTGCAAGGGCCGTCCATAGAGGTTGCTGAGCTTGCCCAGCCGACTGTGGTCACGAAGGTTGTCGCCCGGGTGGGTGACGGCCACTACCACGAAGCCCTGGCGGGCCAATGCGGTCGCCAGGTCGTGCAACGCCACCGGGGTGCCGGTATTGCCATGGGAGACCACCAGCAGCGGGAACTGGCCCATGGCGACCGGCGCCTCTTCGGCCACACGCAGGGTGTAGCCTTCGATGCGCGTAGGCCGCGCCGGGCTGCTGCTGGGATAGAACACCAAGGCCTGCATGGGCTGTGCGTCCACCGGATCGGCAAGCGTGAGACGATGCAGGCCGGCCACCCAGGGTGAAGCCTCGGCACGGGCCAGCAGGCCGCCAAGCAGGAGCAACGTCAACAGGGCACGGGTTTTCATCGCGAGCGTCTCTCCCCTCGAGGCGGACGGGTAGCATAAGCATAGAAGCTACGCGATGGACGACAGATGAAACATCCATGAAAAAGCCGGCTGTCGCACAAGGCGACAGCCAGCTTTTTCGGGGTTTCTATCAGGCTGCGGCGAACAGCTCGTTGGCAATCTGCGCCTGGGCAGCGTCGATGGCCTTGCTGCGGTGCTCCGGACCATACGCCAGGCCGTGGGCGCGGACGATTTCCAGGTCGGTGATGCCGATGAAGCCCAGGAACACCTTGAGGAAATCTTCATGACCGACACCGGTCGGCTGACCTTGGTGCAGGCCACCAGCAGTGGACACCAGCACCACCTTCTTGTCACCGCACAGGCCTTCCGGGCCAGCTTCGGTGTAGCGGAAGGTCTTGCCGGCGACGGCAACGCGATCGATCCAGGCCTTGAGCTGGGTGGGCACGGTGAAGTTGTACATCGGAGCACCGATGACCACCGCGTCGGCGGCGAGGAATTCGGCCAGGGTTTCGGCACTCAGACGGGCTTCGTGGGCCAGGGCGGCGTCACGGGCTTCTTCGGCGGTGCCGGCGGCGACCAGGGTCGCGGCCGAGAAGTGGCTGATGGCATCGGCAGCGAGGTCGCGGTAGATGACTTCGACGCTAGGATCGGCAGCCTTCCAGGCATCGACCACTTCGCGGCTCAACTGGCGGGAGGCGGAATTGTCGCCCAGGATGCTCGAATCGATGTGCAACAGTTTCATGGGACTCTCCTGTGAATGAAGACCGCGGCTGTGGGCGATCACGATGGGGAGAATCCTACAGAGGCGACGAATAACTGATTAGTCGGCAAAAATGCATTAGTTTGTTCCACTGATGGAACAGTGAGATATCCGTATGCAAGACTTCAACGACCTCTTCTACTTCGCCCGAGTGGTCGAGGCCGGTGGCTTCGCTGCCGCCGGTCGCCAGTTGGGCATCCCCAAGTCGCGCCTGTCGCGGCGTATCGCAGAACTCGAGGAACGCTTGGGCACACGCCTGCTGCAGCGCACCACCCGGCAACTGAAGCTGACCGCCGTCGGCGAACGCTACCTGCACCACTGCCAGGCCATGCTGCTGGAGGCCGAGATGGCCGACGAAGCCGTCGCCAGCATGACCAGCGAGCCGCGTGGACGCCTGCGGGTGTCTGCCCCGGTAGCCCTGGCCCATGCCTTCCTGCCAGACATCATCAGCCGCTTTCTCGCCCAGTACCCGCTGGTGCAACTGGAGATGGTGCTGCTCAATCGCCGTGTCGACCTGATCTCCGAAGGTATCGATGTGGCGCTGCGGGTACGCGACCTGGGCGACGAGGACCCGGCCCTGGCCACCCGCCGCCTGCGCCAGGCGCAGATGTACCTGGTGGCAGCCCCTGGATTCGCTGACGGGCTCGAGCACCCGTCGCAGCTGGTGGGGCTGCCCGTCCTGGGGGCCGCGGATGCCGATCGCCTGGTGCATTTTCGCCTCATCGGGCCCGGCGGCCAGGAGCAGGAGATCGCCCTGGAGCCACGCCTGAACATCGATGACTTCGTGGTGCGCAAGGCCTCGGCCTGCGCAGGCCTGGGCTTTACCGCCCTGCCAAGCAACTATTGCGAGGAAGAACTGGCGCGCGGCGAACTGGTGCACCTGCTGCCGGAGTGGTCGCTGCCTGGGGGTTATCTGCAAGCGGTGTATCCGCACCGGCGCGGCGTACTGCCTGCAGTGCGGGTATGGATCGATCACCTGGCGGCCTCGTTCGAGGCCTGTGGAGAGCGCTATGTCTGAGCGACCCATGAGCCCCGAGCAGGTGGCAGCGTTCTGCCTGAGCCTGCCCGGCGCGCGGGAGGATTACAAATGGGGCGCAATCCGGGTGTTCTCGGTGGCCGGTAACAAGATGTTCGCCGTGCTTGACCTGCCGGGAGCAGGCTTGATGTTCAAGGTCGCCGACGAGCTGTTTCTCGGTTATTGCGACCGTCCCGGGGTACGGCCGGCGCCTTATCTGGCGAGGGCGCGCTGGATCAGCATGCTGCCTCCCTACCCCATGGGCCGGGAAGAGTTGACCGATCTTCTGCAGCGTTCGCACCAACTGGTGGTGCGACGCTTGCCCAAGCTCTTGCAGGTGGGCTTGTTGGCCGATTGAGGATTGCGCGGCGCTCGCTCAGCCCATCAATCCCAGCCAGCGCCCACCCAGCACCAGGCGATCCAGCCAGAACACCTGGTGCAACGCGACGATTGCCCAGAACACCATCTGGTACGACAGCTTGCGGGTCTTGTGCCGGAACAATTGCTGCGCCAGCAAGGCCCCCGGCCAACCACCGAGCAACTCGCTGGCGTGGAGGATTTTCTCTGGCGTGCGCCAGGCCTGGGTGCGGGCCTGCCGCTTGTCCTGCCAGTACAACAACAGGCAGACCAGGCTGGCCGCCGGATACAGCGCCAGGGGCAGCCAGGACTGGCCGCTCCAGGCCATCTGCGCCACCCCCAGGCCCGGTAGCAGGCACAAGACCAGCAGCACCAGCAATTTCAGGCGCAGGTTGCGCACGCCCTCGCCTGCCTGGCCAGCGTCGCGCCGCCCGGCACTTTGCCCGCGTGCCATCAGCCGTGCGCCGTGGCCCAGTCAACCCAGCCGAACTGCCAGGTCGCCAGGATCAGCAGGCCAAAGGCAATGCGGTACCAGGCAAAGACCGCGTAGCTGTGGTTGGCGATGAACTTGAGCAACGCACGCACGGCGATCATGGCGAAGATGAACGACACCACGAAGCCGATGGCGAATACCGGCAGGTCGGCCGGCTGGAACAGGTCACGGTACTTGTAGCCCGAATACACCGCGGCGCCGACCATGGTCGGCATCGCCAGGAAGAACGAGAACTCGGTCGCGGCCTTGCGTGACAGGCCGAACAGCAAGCCGCCGATGATGGTCGAGCCCGAGCGCGAGGTCCCCGGGATCATCGCCAGGCACTGCACCAGGCCGACCTTCAGGGCGTGGGTCCAGCGCATGTCGTCGACATGGTCGACCTCGATACGGTGATCGCGGCGCTCGGCCCAGAGCATGATGAAGCCGCCCACCACCAAGGCCACGGCCACGGTGATCGGATTGAACAGGTACTCATGGATCAGGTCGGCGAACAGTACGCCAAGCACGACCGCCGGCATGAAGGCGATCAGCAGGTTGGCGGTGAAACGCCGGGCCTTGGGCTGGCTCGACAGGCCGAACACCACTTCGAAGATCTTGCTGCGAAACTCCCACACCACCGCCAGGATCGCGCCCAGCTGAATGATGATGTTGAACGCCATTGCGCGCTCACCGCCAAAATCGATCAGGTCGGCCACGATGATCTGGTGGCCGGTGCTGGAAATCGGCAGGAACTCGGTCAAGCCCTCGACGATACCCAGGATGATTGCCTGGAAGGCACTCCAAAAATCCATCAACTCCCCCAATGGACACTGCTCCTGGCAGCACCCTAGTTCTTTTCGATTACAAGTATTCACCGCACGCGCAGCGACGCGTGTTTTACAGCGTTCGTTAGTCCCAACACCAGCGAAAAAGTGCGCCGCGGCTAAAGGTTTCATCTTGCGCGGCCGAAATCCTATCAGAGGCCCTGCGCGAAGGCTTGCGCGGGATGCAACATGGATTGTCGAGCCCGGCACTTAGCCGTTGGTCGACTGGGTTGCAGGCATCCGGTCATGGTTGGATGCTGCTCATATAAAAAGAACAAGACATGGAGTGACCTTTTGATGAAGACCTTGAGATCGATGTCGATCAGCCGTCGTCTGTGGCTGATCCTGCTCGTGGCCGTCGCCATGCTGTTGGTCCTGGGGCTGCTGATGCTGCGCCAGATCCATGGTGACCTGTACCAGGCCAAGGCGCAGAAGACCCAGCATGTGGTCGAGACTGCCGTGGGCGTGCTCGCCTACTACCAGGGGCTGGAGGCCGCTGGCAGCCTCGACCGGCAAAGCGCCCAGCAGCAGGCGCTGCAGGTGGTGCGCAGCCTGCGTTACGACAAGGATGACTATTTCTGGATCAACGACCTGCAACCGAAGATGATCATGCACCCGGTCAACGCCAAGCTCGATGGCCAGGACCTGTCGGCGATCCGCGACCCTGACGGCTTTGCCGTGTTCAACGAGATGGTGACCCTGGCCAAGGCCCAGGGCGCGGGCCCGGTCAACTACCGCTGGCCCAAGCCCGGCGCCAGCGACCCGGTGGCCAAGACCTCCTATATAGAGCTGTTCAAGCCCTGGGGCTGGATCATCGGCTCGGGGGTGTATGTCGACGACGTACAGGACGAATTCGCTCGCCAGGTCCGCGAGGCCTCGCTGGTCGGGCTGTTCATTGCCCTGGTGATGGGGCTGGTGGTTTGGCTGATCGCCCGCAGCATCGCCCGTCCACTGCACGAGGCGGTACAGGCCATGGGCAACATCGCCAGTGGCGAGAGCGACCTGACCCGTCGCCTGGACACCCAGGGACGCGACGAAATCACCCATTTGGGTGAGTACTTCAACCGTTTCAACGGCAAGCTGCAGGGCGTGGTCGGCCAATTGCAGGGCACAGCCCATGCGCTGGCCCAGTCCGCCGGGCACGTCGGCGACAACGCGGGCAGCGCCCAGCAGCACAGTGCCCAGCAATCACTGCAGATGGACCAGGTGGCCACGGCGGTCAACGAGGTCACCTACGCGGTGCAGGATGTGGCGAAGAACGCCGAGCAGGCGGCCGTGGAAATGCGCGCAGCGCAGCAGCAGGTCGGTCAGGGCCAGCAGGCTATCCACGGCAGCCTGCAGCAGATCGACCGGCTGTCGGCGACCATCGACCAGGCCCAGGGGGTGATCCGCGACCTGGCCGGGCACAGCACCAAGATTGGTGGCGTACTGGAAGTGATTCGCTCGATCGCCGAGCAGACCAACCTGCTGGCCCTCAACGCCGCCATCGAGGCTGCGCGTGCGGGCGAACAGGGCCGCGGCTTTGCCGTGGTCGCCGATGAGGTACGCCTGCTGGCCCAGCGCACGGCGCAGTCCACTGCCGAGATCCAGACCATGATCGAGCATCTGCAGGGCCAGTCGGATGCGGCGGTCCGGGCCATCGACACCAGCAGCGAAGCCTCGCGCCAGACCGTCGAACAGGCCCGCGAAGCCGGCACCAGCCTTGCGGCCATCGAACAGGCGCTGCACACCCTGGCGGCGCTGAACACCTCGATCGCCAGCGCCACCCTGCAGCAGTCCCATGTGGTCGAGGAAATCAACCGCAATGTGCTCGACACCGCTGGCTTGTCCCAGCAGACCGCCGAGGCGGCGCGCCAATCCAGCGATGCCGGAGTTTCCCTGGCACGCCTGAGCGAGGAGCTCGAGCAGCTGCTGCGTCAATTCAGAGTCTGAGCAAAAGAAGGGGCGCTACGGCGCCCCGTTTCACAGCGATTCACCTTCCTCGACCCTCAAGCTACAATCGCGCCCTTTCCCTTCCGAAGGATCGCCGATGTCCGGCCTCGAACTCTTCGCCGCCGCGCTCGGCGTCATCGCCGTCTGGCTCACGGTCAGGCAGAACATCTGGTGCTGGCCGATCGGCCTGGTGATGGTGCTGCTCTACAGCTGGATCTTCTACGACGTGAAGCTGTATTCGGACATGCTCCTGCAAGTGGTCTATGCCGTGCTCAACCTCTATGGCTGGTGGCAATGGACGCGGCCGGACCGCGTCGAGGATGCGCGCCGGGTATCACGCCTGGACACCGCCACGGTGCTGCGTGGACTGGGCTTGGGGCTTCTGGCGAGCGCCGCCCTGGGGGCCGCCATGGCCCACTGGACCGACGCCGCCCAACCCTGGCTGGATGCCGCGCTGACCGGTTTCAGCCTGGTCGCGCAGGTGTGGATGGCACAGAAACGCCTGCAATGCTGGGCGTTGTGGTTCGTGGTCGATGTGATCTTCGTTGGACTGTTCCTGTACAAGGGTTTGTACCTGACCGCCGCGTTGTACGCCCTGTTCACCCTTATTGCCGTGCGCGGCTGGCTGGAGTGGCGGCGCGATCCGGCGCTGGCCGGCGCATGAAGGTCCTGGTCCTGTGCGGCCCTGAATCCAGTGGCAAGAGCTGGCTCAGTGGCGAAATCCAGCACCGTTTCGGTGGCATCACCGTCGGCGAATACGTACGCCATTTCATCGACACCGAGCAGCGCGATACCTGCTATGCCGATATCCCGGCCATCGCCCGCGGGCAATTGGCCTGGGAAGACCAGGCGCGGGCAGCCTCGCCTTCGCTGCTGATCCTCGATACCCACCTGCTGAGCAACATGTTGTGGAGTCGCGTGCTGTTCGGCGACTGCCCCGCGTGGCTGGAACAGGCGCTGCTGGCCAGGCACTACGACCTCCACCTGCTGCTCAGTCCCGAGGGCGTGGAATGGATCGGTGATGGTCAACGTTGCCAGCCGCGACTGGAGGAGCGCCAGGCGTTCTTCGATGACAGCCTGCGCTGGCTGCAGCAGCATGGGCAGCCACTGCGGGTCATTGACGGGGACTGGCAGCAGCGCCGGGATGACGCGCTGGCGGCGGTGGCCGAGCTCCTGGGGTAAGCCCAGCCCGGCCCCTCAGCATGGCCGGACTGTTAACTCACTGATACACCCTCTCGCCACCAAACCCCCATTGCAGGGGCCTCCCCCACACTTTCGGGGGAACTGTCACAGCGCTGATACACCCCCTGCGCATCCCCCCAGATCGCCCGTGCTTCGGCCCTTGACGGGCGATGACCCTACACCTTGTATCAACGCTGATACAACAGAAAACCGGCACGCCTACCCTCCTCGCGCAACCCGCTGATAAATCGGCAAAAAGCAAATCCGGCACGGCTTTCGCTCTCTGTTCTGGCAACGCTCAAGAGCCAGCGCACAGAAAGGGAGCACCGCCGTGGGGAACAAGCACAACACACTGCCTGCACTGCTCGTTCTGGCTTGCCTTGCCGCCACATCGATTGCGCCGCCGGTCTTCGCTGGCGGCAACGGGGTGATCGTCCTCAATCGCGATGTCCAGCCGCGTCAGGCTGATCGCCGAACCGGCACGCCAGACCCCTACCCGACCACCGCCAACACCAATGAGTCGGCACGCATCCAGGCCCAGACCAACAACGAACTGACCGATGGCGACTTCGCCAACGTCGCCAGCGGTTCGACCGTCAGCCGCATCTTCCAACCTGACAACTCCGGGAACCTGCGAGGCATGGGCACCGCCCAGTCGCAATTGCCCGGCATGCCCGGCGGCTCCGGTGCCGGGGCGTCCGGCGCCAACAGCATCTCCAACACGGTCAACCAGAACGTTCAGCGCGGCATGGCGCCGCTGCAGATCCTGACCCGGGGCCAATGAACATGCAAACCCTCAAACTCTCCCTGCTGTGCCTGGCCCTTGGCTGCACCACAAGCGCCTTCGCCGGCTCCCCTGTGGTGGACAACGCCACCCTCGACGCCAGTGGCCGCGCCTACCAGGGCAACCTCAACATCAACCAGGCCGCAGGTGACGCGCTGCAACAGGCCAACGTGAAAGCCATCGCCATCGGCACCGAAGGCCAGGCCAGCACGCAGATCCGCCAACGCAGCGACTTTCGCGCCAACAGCGCGCTCGACGCCCACGCCAGCATCAATGGCAATGCCTTCAGCAACGGCAACGGCATGCTGGGCATCAACCAATCGGCGGGCGCCGCCACGCAACAAGCCAACGCGGTGCGCATCAGCATCAGCGCAATACCACAGAGCATCGACGACAGCATTCTCAGCCAGCAGAACGTCTCGCTGGCCAACAGCTCCGACGCAACTGATCACACACCCGGCAGTCGCCAGGTCACTACCAGTGACCAGGCCTTCACCGGCAGCCGTGGCGTGATCCAGTTGAATCAGAGCGCCGGGGTAGGCAACCGAATGGCCAACACCCTGAGCGTCCGGGTCGCGGATTGACCCGATCAGCAACACAACACTTAACAACGAAAATATAAGCGGAGAAACACCATGAAACCGAAAATGGCACTCAAGCCTCTGGTATTCGCCCTCGCTGCGGTCATGGCAGTTGCTGCACAAGCCGGCGGCCGTGGAAACGACAACCACGGCGGCCACAACAATGGCCACAACAACAACGAAAGCCTGCTGCTGTCCCTGCTGGTGAACGCCGGCTCTGCCGCCACCGTTCTGGACACCCAGAACAACTCCGGCAACCGTGTGCTGAACCAAGGCACCCGCAACGATGCCCGCATGGACAACTCGGCCAACGGTTCCCAAGGCAACCTGGGCGCCAACGTTGCCGCAGGCAGCGGCAACCAGCAGGACAACGTTGCGGCAATCGCCACCGCCGATGAGAACTTCATCTTCGGCAGTGCCGTGGCCATGGCCCAGGCCACCCAGACCAACGCCGGCAACACCGTCAAGAACTACTCCACCTCCAACAACGCCAACCTCACCGGTTCGGCCAACGGCAGCTCCGGCAACATCGGCATCAACGTGACCGCCGGGGACTTCAACCAACAGAAAAACAACATGGCCATCGCCGTGTCGGGTGGCCGCGTCGCTGCCGCCACCGGTGCAGCCAACCAGAACGTCGGCGGCCTGAACGTCACCAACAAGGCCGACCGTACCTACAGCAAGGAAACTCTCACCTCCACCTTCGCTGCCTACGGCCACTACCAAGGCAATGGCTACGGCTACGTCGAAGACGAAAGCAGCCGCGATCGCTATGGCAACACCCATGTCGACAAGGACCCGCTCAAGTTCCACGAAGAAGGCACCTTCGGCCTGGCCGGTGTTGCCTCCTATCAGGTCCTGACTCCCACCGGCTGGCGCAACCCTGTGACCAACAACGCCAACCTGAGCAACTCGCTCAATGGCGTGTCGGGCAACGTCGGCGCCAACGTCTCGGCCGGCAGCGGCAACCAGCAGACCAACTCGCTGTCCATCGCCGCAGGTTGCAAAGCCTGCATGTAACAGCAGCCGATCGGGGCCCTTCGGGGCCCCTTTCCCTGTCTCTACCCGGTGGAGAAGGTCATGCGCATTGTCCTGCTTGCCACACTCATGTTCCTTGCCGGTCTCGTAGAAGCGGCACAGATGCCGATTGCCGCCTTGCCAGGCGGTACTCTCGTCTACAAGCCAGTGCAGAGCCTGCGTGAGCGGCGCTTCGCCGACCTGGTGCAACAGAAGACCGATTTCAGCTGCGGCGCCGCCGCCCTGGCCACCGTCCTAAAGCAGGCCTACTGGCTCGACGTGGACGAACACCAGGTCATCGAAGGCATGCTCGCCCAATCCGACCAGGACACCGTCAAGGTCCAGGGCTTCTCCATGCTCGACATGAAGCGCTACGTCGAAAGCATCGGCATGCGCGCCCGGGGCTATCGGGTCGAACCCGACACCCTGGAAAAGGTGAGCATTCCGGTGATCGTGCTGATGGACATCCGTGGCTACAAGCACTTCGTGGTGCTCCAGCGCATCGACAAGGGCTGGGTCTATATCGGCGACCCTGTCCTGGGCCACAAACGCTACAAATTCGACGATTTCCTCAAAGGCTGGAACGGCATCATCTTCGCCGTCATCGGCCCCGGCTACGACAAGGCCAACGCCCTGCTCGATCCGCCGGCACCTCTGACCGCGAAGAACCGCGTCGACGGTTTCTACCCGGTGGAAGACGCGCAACTGATGGAATTCGGTTTCATCCAGAGCGATTTCTTCTGACGATTACAAGGGGCACGAAGTCCCGGGGAGCAGCGATGAAGACTACCACCTGGCTGGTCGCAGCATGCCTGGCTGCCAGCCTCCCCGCCCACGCGCAGGTGTTCAAGCCCATCGAGGTCAAGGACCAAGAGCTTGCCCAACTGCGTGGGAAGTACGTGATGCCGGGGCGGATCATCAGTTTCGGCATCGTCATGAGCAGCACCTGGCAGAACGCCGCCGGTGATCGCATCGGCGCCACAACCACCCTGCAGGTGCAGCAGAACGTGATCAAACCGCAGTTCTACGTGTCGATGACCGGCGAGAACGGCTCGGGCAACGCCCCTGGTCGCGGCAATGGCCTGGTCAACGGCGGTGCAGGCCTGGTCAACACCACCCAGGGCGTGACCCAGTCGGTGCGCGCGGCCGGCGACAACAACAGCGCCTATAACGATGTCGCCATCAATGTTCGCGAGGCGGGCCAGGTCGGTGATGTCGGTGTGCCGCAAGGCCAGGTCCTGGCCGCAGGCACCACCCTCAGCACCAGCAACAATGCCGGTACGCTCAGCGTCTCGAACAGTGGCAACGGGATCCAGATGGCCATCCAGGCCAACAACAATCAAGGGCAAAGCATGCAGCGCCTGGCCGAAGGTGGCCTGCTACAAGCCACCACTTTGCTGGGCGGCAGCAACGCGGTCAGCAACCTGACGCAGCTCAATGTGGTGCTGCGCGACAACCTGCCTTCGGCAGGCGCGCTGAACTGCAATCTTGATCAACTCAAGGGCCTACGTGTTTCAGGATATTGATCTACGCTTCGTCTCAATCATCGCAGTTGGAAGGGACGGCTAACTTATGCATCGATCGTTGTCATTGGGGGCAGTTGTCTGCCTGGGGACCTTGGTACCATCATCACTGCTCTACGCAGCCAGCGATCCCCAGGTAGACGCGCTGAAAGCCGAACTGGCTGCGCTCAAGCAGCGCTACGAAGCGCAGCAGCAGGCGCTGATGGTGCTCGAACAACGCGTTCGCCAGGTCGAGGAACAGCCCGCAGCCCCACCTCCCAAGCGCCTGACCCGCTCGCCGGCTTCCGAGCCGCGCAACAATCAGGCCGTGGCCGCCGCCGGCGGCGGCTCATCCTATGGCGAGTCGCTCAAGGATGATTCGGAACCGGCGCAGAGCGTGTCCAACCTCTACGATGAGGCCAGCGGCTTCTTCGGTGGCGGCAAGTTCAGTGTCGAGACCGGCATCACCTATGCCCGCTACGACACCCGCCAGCTCATCCTCAACGGTTTCCTGGCACTGGACTCGATCTTCCTGGGCAACATCAATCTGGACCGGATCAAGGCCGACAACTGGACGCTCGACCTTACTGCCCGCTACAACCTCGACAACCGTTGGCAGTTCGACGTCAACGTGCCGATCATCTACCGCGAGTCGACCTACCAGTCCGGGGGCGTCGGCGGCAACGCCCAGGGCATTTCCGAGCGCACCATCACCCGCGACCCGACCCTTGGCGACGTCAACTTCGGCGTGGCCTACAAGTTCCTCGACGAGTCGGAGAACACCCCGGATGCGGTGTTCAGCGTGCGGGTCAAGGCACCGACCGGCAAGGATCCGTTCGGCATCAAGCTGCTGCGCGACACCGAGAACGACAGCCTGAGCTACCCCGAAGACCTGCCTACCGGCAACGGTGTCTGGTCGATCACGCCCGGTATCTCGCTGGTCAAGACCTTCGACCCGGCAGTGCTGTTCGGCAGCCTGTCTTACACCCACACCTTCGAGGATTCGTTCAGCGACGTCAGCTCGACGATCAACCAGAAAGTACCGGGCAAGGTGAAGATCGGCGACAGCTTCCAGATCGGTGCGGGGGTGGCCTTCGCCCTCAACGAGAAGATGTCGATGTCGTTCTCGGTTTCGGACCTGATCGCCCGGCGCTCGCGGATCAAGTCTGCGGAAACCGGCGACAGCTGGGCCGACGTCAAGAGCAGCGATGCCAACGCCGCCTACTTCAACGTCGGCATGACCCTCGCGGCCACCGACAACCTGACCATCGTGCCGAACCTGTCGATCGGCCTGACCGACGATGCACCGGACTTCACCTTCAGCCTGAAATTCCCGTACTACTTCTGATCTGTCCACTCCAGGGGCGCCTTGCGCCCCTGCGCTTCAATTGGTAACCAACCTTGTCGCTTCCGGCCTTCCTGTGAGGGGCCTGTTATGATGCAGCACATTTTTGTGACTGTTTCATGGCAAGGAAGGACGTTTCGTGAAGAACATGCTTGGCCATCCCCGTGCTCGGCTCGCCACCCTGGCAGTGCTGGTCGTGGTGATCCCCCTGGCCGCCCGCGCACTGCTGGGCTGGTCCGATCCACTGGGGTACCTGTCGGACCTGGCGATCGGCATCCTGCTGGTACTGCTGTTGCAGCGCAGCCCCTGGTGGCTGGCACTGCCGGTGCTGCTGGCCTGGGGCGGGCTGCTGGTGGCTTCGGCCGAGCTGGTCAGTGCGGTCGGGCGTCTGCCGAACAGCAGCGACCTGGGCTACCTGTTCGACCCACAGTTCATGGAAAACTCCACCGGCGGCGCCCTTGCCCACCCCTGGCTGCCCTGGACCCTCGGTGTCGGCCTGTCGGCCTGGCTGCTGGCCCGCTGGCTCCAGCGCGGCCAACCCGCCCCGGCGCTGCCACGCTCGGCCTGGGCCGCACCAGCGGTGCTGCTTGCCGCGCACTGGGGCAGCGAGCACCTGATACCCTCCGATGCCGATCAATGGCGCCAGTACAACCTATCCCATCAACTGCTCTCGGCGGGCACCAGCGACCTGCAACTCAAGGCGCAGGCCTGGCTGGGCCATGACCTGACGGTAGCACCGCTGCCCAGCACCGGCCTGACCCAGACCGACCTCGACGGACGCAAGCTGCTCGAAGCCCCGGGCAGTGCACGCAACCTGCTGGTCATCACCCTGGAGGGGATTCCCGGCGCCTATCTGCGCGCCAACCGGCAAGCCCTGCACAGTCGTTTCGATGACGACCTGATGCCCAACCTCAGCCGCTGGGCCGAACGCGCCATGAACACCCCCGATTACGTCCTGCACACCCACCAGACCATTCGCGGCCTGTACGCCATGCTCTGCGGTGACTACGACAAGCTCGCCAACGGCACGCCCAAGGGTGTCGAGCTGCTCACCCAGGACCTGCGCAACCAGGCCTGCCTGCCCGCACAACTGCGCCAGGCCGGCTTCAGCACCCATTACCTGCAAGGCGCCGGCCTGCGCTTCATGGCCAAGGACCGGATCATGCCGCACATCGGCTTCGACTCGGTGCACGGCCTGGAGTGGTTCCGCAACGACAACTACCTCGAGTTCCCCTGGGGCAAGGACGACAAGGCCTTCTTCGAAGGCGCGCTGGGCTATGTCGGTGAGCTGCGCAAACAGCGCCAGCCGTGGATGCTGACCCTGCTCACCGTCGGCACCCACCAGCCCTACTCCGCACCGGACGCTTACCTGCAACGCTACGACAGCGCCAAACAGGCGGCGGTCGCCTACCTGGACGACGCCCTGGGCGAGTTCCTCGATACCCTGGAGCGCCAGGGCGTACTCAAGGACACACTGGTGGTCATCACTTCGGACGAGTCCCATGGCATCGACGGTGTGCGCCTGGCCTCTTCCTGGGGCTTCAACCTCACCCTTGCGCCCGAACAGGCAAAGTTGCCGAAGATCAAGCACGGCACCTACGGCCATGTCGACCTGGCCACTTCGCTGCTCGACTATTTCGCCCTGCCGATCCCCGCCGCCCTGGCCGGCCGCTCGCTGTATCGCGACTACGACAGCGGCCGGGAAATGATCTCCTTCACCAACGGCATGCTGCGTTACCACGATGGCCGAGGCACCTTCAGCGAATGCGATTTCCAGCAGCGCTGCCGACGCTATGCCAGCGAGGGATTCATCGCCGACCAGGCGCACTTCCTCGGCCGCGGCGAAGCGCCACTGGGGCGCCAGATCACCGCGCTCGCTGGCGTGCTCGACCAGTCGTTGCTGCAAACCCCGCTGAACCTGCGCTACCAGTTCGGTGGGCCATCGGCCATTCCTCTGCACAAGCGCATTCGTGACGACTGGGCCGACAACCTGATCGGCGCCCAGTACCTGGAGATGCCCGAAGGCTCGCACACCCGGGTGCGGGTCAAGGTACGCTCGCTCGACCCGGCCCACCGGGCGCACATCCAGCTCAAGGCCAAACAGCAGGAGCAGGATGTACCGCTGGGATTGCCCGAGGAGATACTGGTCACGGCCGACCAGCCGATGGAGCTGGAGTTCGGCTTCGACAACCCCATCGAGCGCAAGGCCTTCTCCTTCCACCTGCTCGGTTATGGTGGGGGTGAGGTGGAGGTCAGCGATTTCAGCGTGATCACCGCCCTGCCGGGTGAAGAGGATGTGATCGAGGAAATCCAGGACGACGGCCACATCGCCCAGTCGAGTTGAATCAAAAGCACGCGTGATCCGTGCCAGAGACCGCGGTGTCTTTTTCGCGGGCAAGTCGGAGCGCCGAACCGCCGCTTGTGTCTTGATAGGGGATTAGAATCTGGAGTGAGAGCGGTGAATGGCAAGCTGCATGCCGCATGTGCCTTGAGCACGAGTAGGAGCACAAGCTG
>NZ_JBNFMU010000122.1:0-45218 GCF_049942315.1 Pseudomonas wayambapalatensis | reverse complement strand
GCTTCGCGCATAGCTCACTCCAGACAGCAGTGGCGCGAGTTTAGCGTAAATGGTCCGGGATTTGTGCGGGCCTCTTCGCGGGCAAGCCCGCTCCGACAGGGTCACCACCAACCCTGTGGGAGCGGGCTTGCCCGCGAAGAGGCCCGCACAAATCCCGGACCATTTACGCTAAACTCGCGCCACTGCTGTCTGGAGTGAGCTATGCGCGAAGCACTGAATACCGGCCTGATCGATTTCCTCAAGGCCTCCCCGACGCCCTTCCACGCCACCGCCAGCCTGGCCAAGCGCCTCGAAGCCGCCGGTTACCAGCGTCTGGACGAGCGTGACAGCTGGGCCACCGTGCCCGGCGGGCGCTACTACGTCACCCGTAACGACTCTTCGATCATCGCCATTCGCCTGGGCAAGCATTCGCCCCTGATCGGCGGAATCCGCATGGTCGGCGCGCACACCGACAGCCCGTGCCTGCGGGTCAAGCCGCAGCCCGAACTGCAGCGCCAGGGCTTCCTGCAACTGGGCGTCGAAGTCTATGGCGGTGCCCTGCTCGCCCCCTGGTTCGACCGCGACCTGTCGCTGGCTGGCCGCGTCACCTTCCGCCGCGATGGCAAGGTCGAGAGCCAACTGGTCGACTTCAAGCTGCCGATCGCCATCATTCCCAACCTGGCCATCCACCTCAACCGTACCGCCAACGAGGGCTGGCCGATCAACCCGCAGAACGAGCTGCCGCCCATCCTGGCCCAGGTCGCCGGCGATGAGCGTGTCGACTTCCGCGCCCTGCTCACCGAACAACTGGCCCGCGAGCACGGCCTGATCGCCGACGTGGTGCTGGACTATGAGCTGAGTTTCTACGACACCCAGAGCGCTGCGGTCATCGGCCTGCATGGCGACTTCATCGCAGGCGCGCGCCTGGACAACCTGCTGTCGTGCTATGCCGGGCTGCAGGCGCTACTGGCCGCCGAGAGCGACGAAACCTGCGTGCTGGTATGCACCGATCACGAAGAGGTCGGCTCCTGCTCGGCCTGTGGCGCCGACGGCCCGATGCTCGAGCAGACCCTGCAACGCCTGCTGCCCGATGGCGACGAATACGTGCGCACCATCCAGCGCTCGTTGCTGGTGTCGGCCGACAACGCCCACGGCGTGCACCCCAACTACGCCGACAAGCATGACGGCAATCATGGGCCCAAGCTCAACTCCGGCCCGGTAATCAAGGTCAACAACAACCAGCGCTACGCCACCAACAGCGAAACCGCCGGCTATTTCCGCCACCTGTGCATGGCCGAGGAAGTACCTGTACAGAGCTTCGTGGTGCGTAGCGACATGGGTTGTGGTTCGACCATCGGCCCGATCACCGCCAGCCACCTGGGCGTGCGTACCGTCGACATCGGCCTGCCGACCTTCGCCATGCACTCGATCCGCGAGCTGTGCGGCAGCCAGGACCTGGCGCACCTGGTGAAGGTGCTGACGGCGTTCTATCGCAGCCGCGAACTGCCCTGATATCAGATAGGCCTTTTCGCGGGTAAACCCGCTCCCACAGGTGCATCACCGTTCCTGCAGGAGCGGGCTTACCCGCGAATTCTCCGCCCCTCAACGCGCTATGCTTCAAGCATGCCCCTGACAACAGAAGGATTCTGTTCATGTCACCCTTCCTCTCCCTGTTCGTGCCGGTGTTCCTTTTCCTGATGCTGCTGACCATCGGCTTCAGCCTGCGCGAGCGCAATGCCGGCGTGCTGATGATGTGGATCGGCACCCTCGGCATCTTTGGCATCATGTGCTGGAAGATCCTTGAGAAACTCGCCTGAGAAATCCTCTACACTCCGGCAATCGATCGACCTGAGGTAGATTTTCCGGTGCCCGCCTTTCTCCGTTGCCTGACCCTGCTGCTCTTCCTGTTCATCGCTCCGGTGCAAGCCGCTGGCCTGCCCGGCTTGCTGGGTAGCAGCGCGCCTGCCCAACCCCAGGCCACCGAGCCGCTGGACAAGTCACTGGACGAGGTGATCAAGAGCCTGGAAAACGACCAGCAACGGGCCAAGTTGCTGGCCGACCTGAAGAAACTGCGCGATGCCAGCAAACAGTCGCAACCCACGGTGGAACAGGGCGTACTGGGGCTGATCGGCAACGCCATGCACGACCTGGAAAAGCAGTTTAGCGGCGATGCCAGCCCCTTCGTGCGCTGGTCGCAGGAAATCGACCAGGCCCAGACCGAACTGGCAGCATTGGTCGTGCCCGTGCACCAGTGGCCAGCGATCCTGTTCGGCTTCGCTGCGGTCATTGCCGTGTGGAGCCTGTTGGCCTACGCCTTCAACTGGATCGGCCATCGGGTACGGATCCGCTTCGGGCTGACCGAGGAACTGCCCCAACACCCACGGACCTGGGATCTGGTGCGATTCGCCCTGCGCAAGCTCGGGCCCTGGCTGGTGGCGCTGGTATTCACCGTGTACCTGAGCTTCGCCCTGCCACCGTCGCTGGGCAAATCCCTGGCCATGGTCCTGGCCTATGCGCTGGTGGTCGGCACCTGCTTTTCGGCGATCTGCGTGATTGCCTTCTCTCTGCTCGACGGCCCACATCGCCACCGTGCCCTGCATATCCTGCGGCACCAGGCGTTTCGTCCGTTATGGCTGATCGGCAGCTTCGCCGCCTTCGGTGAAGCGATGAGCGATCCACGCCTGACCACTGCACTGGGCACACACCTGGCCCATGCGATAGCGACCGTGACCAACGTGCTGGCGGCCCTGTGCACCGGCCTGTTCATCCTGCGTTTCAGGCGGCCGATTGCGCACCTGATCCGCAATCAGCCCCTGTCGCGACGCCTGACCCGGCGCACACTCAGCGACACCATCGAGCTGCTTGGCAGTTTCTGGTTCGTCCCGGCCTTGATCCTGGTGGCGATCTCGCTGTTCGCCACCTTCGTCTCTGCCGGCGACACCAGCACCGCCCTGCGTCAGTCACTGATGTGCACCGTGCTGGTGGTGGTGTGCATGGTGCTCAACGGCCTGGTGCGCCGCCACGCCGCCAAACCTCGGCGCGCCAACAAACGTCAGGCGGTGTATACCGAACGCCTGAAGAACTTTGGCTACGCCCTGGTGCACCTAGGCATCTGGTTGCTGTTCATCGAGCTGGGCCTGCGCGTGTGGGGGCTTTCGATGATCGGTTTTGCCGAGGGCGACGGCCATGATGTCAGCGTGCGCCTGCTGGGCCTGGCAGGCACCCTGATCGCCGCCTGGCTGGTGTGGATCCTGGCCGACACCGCCGTGCACCACGCACTGGTGCGTTCGCGCCGAGGCCTGGCCAACGCCCGCGCGCAGACCATGATGCCGCTGATCCGCAACGTACTGTTCGTGGCGATTTTCATCATCGCGGTGATCGTCGCCCTGGCCAACATGGGCATGAACGTCACACCGCTGCTGGCCGGTGCCGGTGTCATCGGCCTGGCTATCGGCTTCGGTGCGCAATCGCTGGTGGCCGATCTGATCACCGGCTTGTTCATCATCATCGAGGATAGCCTTGCCATCGACGACTATGTCGACGTCGGCGGCCACCTGGGCACGGTCGAGGGCCTGACCATTCGCACCGTGCGCCTGCGCGACATCGACGGCATCGTCCACACCATCCCGTTCAGCGAGATCAAGAGCATCAAGAACTACTCGCGTGAATTCGGCTATGCGATCTTCCGAGTCGCCATCCCGCACAGCATGAGCATCGACAAGGCGATCAGCCTGATTCGCGAGGTGGGACAGAAGCTGCGCAATGATCCGCTGATGCGCCGCAACATCTGGTCGCCGCTGGAGCTGCAGGGGGTGGAGAGTTTCGAGTCGGGCTCGGCGATCCTGCGGGCACGCTTCAAGACCGCGCCGATCAAGCAGTGGGAGGTGTCGCGGGCCTTCAACCTGGCATTGAAACGCCAGCTCGACGAAGCCGGGCTGGACCTGGCTACGCCACGGTTGTCGGTGCAGGTGGTGACGGCAGGGGGTGGGGCGATGGCTGAGGGCAGCGCAGCAACAAAATGATCAGGGTAGCTTCGCGCTAAAGACCGCTCCCAAACAAACGTGCGCCCCCTTGCAGACCTGGCCTTGTGCTGCGATGGGCTGCAAAGCAGCCTCAGAACCCAACATCCCCCTCCTGCGCCCAGGTGCAAATCGCATCTGGGCGCCAATATTCCGGGCCACAGTCAATCAGACGACCGGAAGTGTAACTATTGACCCAATTCGCAGACCAATAATGAACTGATATATATGTGAATGTATAAATCAGCCCCACCACTCAAGAACCAGTAGTCGCAGAGAACAGTGAAAATTCCTACATCGCTAGATGATTTTTCATGCGCACCGAAAGCTTGTACATCTTTTATCTCTAGCTAATATGAAAAGTGTCGCAATGACGCGACATTACTGGAGAATAAAAATGAAAGAAGTAAAACTGGAGTCTCACAACCTGGCAAACATGGCTCACCTGGTGCGTAAAGCCCAATAAGCCATTACGTTGAACGCTGGGCGCAGTGCCGGCCTGCGCCCAGCTCAACCTCAGGAACTTTCAACCCATGAATGACGACTGCTTTTTCATAATTATAAACAAGAACCTTATTTGCTGGAACTATAAAAATCACAAACAATACGAGCTCTCCTATGCTCATGCGCACCGACTTATAGACTTGATCTATAACCAAGACGCACTCCAAAATGACAACCCACTGGATCAAGATCTTCTCAGATGCGACATATTAAATCACTACCCCACTGATGATAAAACCTGGGGTTGGGATATGCTTTCCCGAATTTTCCACTTCGGTACAAAAAATATTCCGCTGGGCATACAACCTAAAAATGAAGCTGATTGGGCCGCGCTCTATCTTGAGCACTGCGAAAGCGTCTGGAGCAAACCACTGCCCGCCCAACGTAAAAATCTCAACGCACTGAAAACAATACAGCTGTTACGCCATACCGACTCAACCCCGTTCGAAGCATTGCTCAAAAAACGTTCAACCTCTAGAGACTTTCTCGACCTTCCAGTGCAGTTAGAAGACCTGACGCGAATTTTAGAATACTCCATAGGATTCATCGACGAGCGAGAGCTTCCAGACTCAAGCAATTTACCTGACGCCCTTCGCAAACGACGCAGCAGCCCATCGGGGGGCGGGCTGAACTCAACAGAGGCTTATGTTTACATCAGGCGTGTCGATGATCTCGATCCAGGCCTTTACTATTACGACCCACTTGATCACTGTTTACATCTAGTATCCACTGAGCTTCCATCCTTAGGCAAAATGCTTTCCGGCCAGCATTTTTCAGACAGCATTTCTGCCGGGATATTTCTGACTTCTCGCCTCGATAAACTGTGGTGGAAATACGAACACTCGCGCGCCTATCGAATTGCTTTATTAGAAATAGGGCATGTCGCTCAAACCCTACAACTCGTAGCAACAGCGCTGAATCTGGATACATGGCCGACAGGCGCTTTGTGCGAGGACGTCATCGACCCTTTATTGCAGCTTAACTCCCCAGGCGAACAGGTATTATTTTTCGTAGGCTGTGGTCACGCAAAAGGAAGCGCAACGCCTAGCTCTCTTAAAACAATGCTCGCACAATAAAATTCGGCCTAATAAATCAGACCCATGAAAAACAACGACACTGCTCGCCACTTTTCTACCTGGGACAAAACGAGCTCAGTCCGCTCACGCCCTTATAAATATATGCTGACTAGTGAAGATACAAAAGAAACCAAACCTGAGCGCTGGTTTCCTAGCGCTCTCATTCCAGAACTGACGAAACCTTTGACGGACAGTCTGCCAGCACATGCTCGACTCAAAATCCATATCGGCTACCTTTTGCACTTTCTGGACTATACAACTGACTTGGAAATAATGTATGTCAATCGTGCAGTTTCCTGTATCACAGTCGGTTCGCTGGCACGTTTCTTTAGCGCGCAAGATCGCTTATCCGCATTAAAACTCTACACAGATGAGGGATACCACGCGCTATTTTCAAAAGAACTGTCCGATCAAATCTTGCAATATTTTGCCATACCGAAACGGCGCTCACTCAGGCTAAAGCAACTCGACAGAATCTGCCATAATCATTCCGGCAAGCACTCAGACCTTGTGCTTTTCTTGATCGCCTTTGTGTCTGAAACAATTATAGTTCGCGAGCTTTCCTGGCTATCCCAGGATGACCTGACAGCACCTATATTCCATATGTTCCAAGATCATCTACTGGATGAAGCAAAACACGCTATTTTCTTTGCCGATGCTTTTGTAAACCTCTGGCGCCAGCTTTCAACCAATGAAAAGAGCTTTGCTGTCACTGCCCTAATAAGCATCATCCATGCTTTTTTTCAACCGAATACCGCACTTATACGAACCCTGGCCCCCGAGCATTTTCTTACCGTTAAAAAATCACTTCCCGCCCAACCAAAAAACTGGAAATCCCGAATAATAAAAACGACTACCTTAACGATGAAAGCCATACGTCGGACTGATCTACTGGAAAACCGTTACTATCTCGAGGCGCTTCGAGTCGGAGGACTGCTCGAATGAGCGTCATTTCTGCGCAGCTAAACAACACCCTTAGACTATTTCTGCTCCTGCTCATGTGCCTTCTGGGAGTCTTTCCCCTAGACGTCATTCTGCCCTCTTTCCCTGCGATCGCATCTTCGTTTCAGGTTGAAACAAATAGCGTTGCTTACTCCGTGAGTATTTTTGCCATTGGCGTGGGTATTTCACAAATCATCATAGGTCCTTTATCCGATGCCATTGGCCGAAAGCGGCTCTTGTTGAGTGGACTCTCGGTTGCCACCCTAGGAGCAGTAGGATGCCTGCTTTCATCCAGTTTTGAAGCTTTCATAACATTTCGCTTAATACAAGCACTGGGGTGTGGTTGCTTCGTGCTAAGCCACGCTTTGGTGCAAGACTTGTACACAGAACAACGACGCAACAGCATGCGCATTCTCCTGACCGGTGCAAGTGGCGTGTTTATTTCTCTGTCTCCCCTCGCCGGCAGTATTCTCCAAGAACACTTCAACTGGCAGGGAAGCTTCATCGTGTTTGCCATACTCAGCATCTGCTGCGGGCTCATCACTATCAAATCCCTGAAAGACCTCCCGACTTCTCTTAAACCAGAAGTTTTCCTTTCAAACCAAAGAGCGCTGCTAAAGGATTCAGCTTTTTTTAAATTTACGGCATTTTCATGCCTGGCCTTTGCCTGCCACTTTTCATTCATCGTCAGCGCTCCGTTATTATTCATGGACCGCCTAGGTCTGTCCGCTAATACGTTCGGCCTTATATTTACCGGTTATGGATTTTCTTATGTTCTCGGAGGCGTGGTAGCTCACTGGCTCAATGAACGTATCAGTCCAAGAAAACAGATCGGCGTAGGTTTCACGCTCATCGGTTTCTCCGGTATCGCCTCGTGCATCTGGGGTCTTGTGGCAGAACCATCAGTTGCGAGTGTCTTGCTACCCATGATCGTCTGCACGATGGGCGTCACCATCATTCGCCCGTCAGCGACGACTAAGGCACTGGGCAGACACCCACATTGCGCGGGAGCTGCAGCATCCTTAAACAATACGCTGCTGTTCACTTCTGGAGGCACCGTCAGCGCTTTGATCGCGGCTACAGACAGCCTGCTGACCCTGCCTGTGCTTTTCATCCTTTCAGGCCTCTTGGGCTGGGCACTGCTCACCCTACTACCCCGTTCAGACAGACCCTAGCTTTCGCGAGACAACCGACCGTACGGTTAGATCTACCTACCCCGCCTGCGCCTGGATACGAATCGCATCGTGCCGCCAATACTCCAGGTCGCAGTCGATCAGGTGCCCATGCTGGTCACTGTTGACCCGGGTAATGTGCAACCCCGGGCTCCCCGCCGACACCCTAAGCGCCATGGCCGCCGCCACCGGCAACGCAGTCGGCAGGATCTCGAAGCACACCTGCCCGTAGCGGATGCCATATTCGCGGGCATAGATCTCGGTCAGCGACTGTGCCAGGTCCAGCGCCAGGATCCCCGGGAAATAGCGTGGGTTGAGGTAGTGCTCGGCATACAACACACCGCGCCCATCGATGCGCCGCAAACGGCAGATCTGTACCACACTCGACAACGCCGGCAGCCGCAGGCGCGCACAGATCACTGCGGAAGCCGGCAGCAAGCGCGCCGAGAGCAGCTCGGTGCTCGGAACCCGCCCCTGGTCGCGCACCATCGCATGGAAGTGGCTGCGCTCGATCAGGTCGTAGGTCAGGCGTTCGGGGGCGACGAACCAGCCGCGGCGCTCTTCGCGGTAGATCAGGCCCTGGGCCTCGAGCTGCACCAGCGCCTCACGCAAGGTGATCCGGGTAGTGTCGAATACCTCGCTCAGCTTGCGCTCGGCCGGCAGCTTGCCGCCCGGCGCCAGCAGGCCATGTTCGATCTGTTCCTGCAGCGCATGGCAGATGGCTGTTACCGCCCGCGGTGGGGTCGATTGCATCAAAGGTTACCTATCTGGACTAGTCCAGCCCCATAACAGGGCAACTGGAGAATAGAGCAAGCCTAGGCACGGCTGATGAAGATCCTGTGACAAAGCCCTTGCACCACGGTTGCCAGAATCGGGCCAAGCCGCGTGAATAAAGGGCCGGGTTCTAGTCTACGCTTTGCTTTCAGGGCCCAAGCCTCCCCGCTGACGGGCCTGTCCTACATCAAACTGTCATGCAACAGGCCTACCTTGGCCCAAGGTTTGCTGACCTAGACCAAAGGTTCTCGGCAAGGTCTGCACCACAGCATTCACAACAGCGTTCATAACAACGATTGCAAGGCACCCACCAAAGGAGCTTCGGATGAAAAAGTTCTTCATGGCGTCACTGCTGGGCTCGGCCATCGCCCTGTGCACCACGGCCATGGCCGCCGATACCGACCTCAAGGCCCTGGAAGACGCCGCCCGCAAGGAGGGCACGGTCAACAGCGTGGGCATGCCGGATGCCTGGGCCAACTGGAAAGGCACCTGGGATGACCTGGCCAAGAAGTACGGCCTCAAGCACAGCGACACCGACATGAGCTCGGCCCAGGAAATCGCCAAGTTCGACGCTGAAAAAGACAACGCCAGTGCCGACATCGGTGACGTCGGCGCCGCCTTCGGCCCGATCGCCGTGAACAAGGGCGTGACCCAGCCCTACAAGCCGAGCACTTGGGACCAAGTGCCGGAGTGGGCCAAGGACAAGGACGGTCACTGGGCGCTGGCCTATACCGGCACCATCGCCTTCATCATCAACAAGGAGCTGGTCAAGGAAGACGAACGCCCGAAGACCTGGCACGACCTGGAAAAAGGCAAGTACAAGGTCGCCATCGGTGACGTCGGCACCGCAGCCCAGGCTGCCAACGGTGTACTGGCCGCCGCCATCGCCTACAAGGGCGACGAAAGCAATATCGAGCCGGGCCTGCAACTGTTCACCAAGCTGGCCCAGCAGAAGCGCCTGTCGCTGGCCAACCCGACCATCCAGACCCTCGAGAAAGGTGAAGTGGAAGTCGGCGTGGTCTGGGACTTCAACGGCCTGAGCTACCGCGAGCAGATCGATCCAAAGCGCTTCGAAGTGCTGATCCCGTCCGATGGCTCGGTGATTTCCGGCTACACCACCATCATCAACAAATACGCCAAGCACCCGAACGCCGCCAAGCTTGCCCGCGAATACATCTTCAGCGACGCCGGCCAGACCAACCTGGCCATCGGCCACGCCCGCCCGATCCGCGCCGAGCACCTGAAGCTGCCAGCCGATGTGCAGGCCAAGCTGCTGCCCAACGAGCAGTACCAGGCCGCCCAGCCGATCAAGAACGCCGACGCCTGGGAGAAGACCTCCAAGGCCCTGCCGCAGAAGTGGCAGGAGCAGGTGATCATCGAGATGGAGTGACGGCGGGGTTTTCCAGCGCCTGACACGGCCCTTTCACGGGTAAACCCGCTCCCACAGGTGCAGCACAAGCTTCCAGGCCTGCGCGATACCTGTGGGAGCGGGTTTACCCGCGAAAAGGACGACGCGGTACCGACCTATTCCTCTGCGGAGCCAACATGCAACACAACGTCATCCTGGTCCTGCTCGACGGACTCAACCACCAGGTCGCACACCACGCCATGGGCCACCTGCACGCCTACGTCGAGGCCGACCGCGCCGCGCTGTACCGCGTGGAATGCGAACTGCCGTCACTGTCACGCCCGCTGTACGAGTGCATTCTCACCGGCGTCGCGCCGATCGACAGCGGTATCGTGCACAACAACGTCAATCGCCTGTCCAACCAGCGCAGCGTCTTCCACTACGCCCGCGAAGCCGGGCTGGGCACTGCAGCTGCGGCCTACCACTGGATGAGCGAACTGTACAACCGCTCGCCCTTCGATCCGATCCGCGACCGCCATACCCACGCGCCCAAGCTGCCGATCCAGCACGGGCTGTTTTACTACGCCGATCACTACCCCGATTCGCACCTGCTGGCCGACGCCGAGTACCTGCGCCGCCGTCATGCACCGAACTTCCTGCTGGTGCACCCGATGAACATCGACGATGCCGGCCACCGCCACGGCCTGGACAGCAGCCAGTACCGCAACGCCGCACGCAGCGCCGACATCCTGCTGGCCGACTACCTGCCACTGTGGCTCGAAGAGGGCTACCAGGTACTGGTCACCGCCGACCACGGCATGAACAACGACCGCTCGCACAATGGCCTGCTGGCCGAGGAACGCGAGGTGCCGCTGTTCGTCTTCGGCGACGCCTTCAGCCTCGACCCCGCCGCCAAGCCCCTGCAGACCGAGCTGTGCGGCACGATCTGCGAACTGCTCGGCGCGGCCCACGACAAACCGGTCTGCCGGGAGTTGCTCAAGTGAATTCCAGCCACCGCGGCCGTCACCTGGCCCTGCTCTGCCTGCTGCCCTTCGCCATTTTCTTCATCATCTTCCAGATCGCCCCGCTGGTCTGGGTCGCCATCGCCAGCCTGCAAAACGAAAGTGGCTGGGGCCTGGAAAACTTCAGCAAGATCTTCGCCTCGAAGTTCTACCTGCAGGCCATCGAGCGCAGCCTCGAGATCAGCTTCTGGTCGAGCCTGTTCGGCATCGTCATCGCCACCCTCGGCGCCTATTCGCTGCGCCAGGTCGATTCGCGCCTGCGCGACTTCGTCAGTGCCTTCGCCAACATGACCAGCAACTTCGCCGGCGTGCCCCTGGCCTTCGCCTTCATCATCCTGCTGGGCTTCAACGGCGCGCTCACGCTGGCGCTCAAGGAGATCGGCCTGCTCGGCGACTTCAGTATCTACTCCAAGACTGGCCTGATCATCGTCTACACCTACTTCCAGATTCCGCTGGGCGTGCTGCTGCTCTACCCGGCCTTCGACGCCCTGCGCGAAGACTGGCGCGAATCCGCCGCGCTGCTCGGTGCCAGCCACTGGCAGTTCTGGCGGCACATCGGCCTGCCGGTGCTGACCCCGGCACTGCTGGGCACCTTCGTCATCCTGCTGGCCAACGCCCTGGGCGCCTACGCCACCGTCTATGCCCTGACCACCGGCAACTTCAACGTGCTGCCAATCCGTATCGCCGCCCTGGTGGCCGGCGACATCACCCTCGACCCGAACCTGGGCAGCGCGCTGGCCATGGTGCTGGTGGGGCTGATGACCCTGGTGACGGTGGTCCATCAATGGCTGCTGAAAAGGAGCTACCATGCGCGCTGAATCACACAAGGGCGGCTGGTATCACCGCGCCGTGGTGTACCTGCTGTTCCTGATCCTGCTGTTGCCCCTGGCCGGCACCCTGCTCTACTCATTGGCTACCAGTTGGTCGGCGAGCCTGCTGCCCAGCGGCCTGACCCTCAAGTGGTACGTGCAACTGTGGAGCGAGCCGCGATTTCTCGCCGCCTTCGGCCAGTCGCTGATCGTCTGCGTGGGAGCTTTGGTACTGTCGGTGGTGCTGATCCTGCCGCTGCTGTTCGTGGTGCATTACCACTTCCCCAAGCTCGACGCGCTGATGAACATCCTCATCCTGCTGCCCTTCGCGGTGCCGCCGGTGGTGTCTTCGGTGGGGCTGCTGCAGTTGTACGGCAGCGGGCCGATGGCCATGGTCGGGACGCCGTGGATCCTGATCGGCTGCTATTTCACCATCGCCCTGCCCTTCATGTACCGGGCGATCACCAACAACCTGCAGGCGATCAACCTGCGCGACCTGATGGACGCCGCGCAACTACTCGGCGCCAGCACCTGGCAAGCCGCCCTTCTGGTGGTGCTGCCCAATCTGCGCAAGGGCCTGATGGTGGCGTTGCTGCTGTCGTTTTCCTTCCTGTTCGGCGAATTCGTGTTCGCCAACCTGCTGGTCGGCACCCGTTACGAAACCCTGCAGGTCTACCTGAACAACATGCGCAACAGCAGCGGCCACTTCAACAGCGCGCTGGTGATCTCTTATTTCGCCTTCGTGCTGTTACTGACCTGGGTCGCCAACCGCCTGAACAAGGATAAATCCTGATGAGCTTCGTCAGTGTCCAGAAACTGCAAAAGAGCTACGCCGGCAGCCCGGTCTTCGAAAACATCGACTGCAACATCGAACGCGGCGAGTTCGTCACCCTGCTCGGCCCCTCGGGGTGCGGCAAGTCCACCCTGCTGCGCTGCATCGCCGGGCTGACCCCCGTAGACAGTGGCCACATCCTGCTCGACGGCCAGGACATCGTGCCACTCAGCCCGCAGAAGCGCGGGATCGGCATGGTGTTCCAGAGCTATGCGCTGTTCCCCAACATGACCGTTGAACAGAACGTCGCCTTTGGCCTGCGCATGCAGAAGGTCAAGGCCGAGGAGAGCCAGGCGCGTGTGCGCGAGGCCCTGGAGTTGGTGGAGCTGGGCAGTTTTGCCGGACGCTACCCGCACCAGTTGTCGGGCGGACAGTGCCAACGCGTGGCGCTGGCCCGTTCGCTGGTCACCCGCCCGCGCCTGCTGCTGCTCGACGAGCCGCTGTCGGCGCTGGATGCGCGTATCCGCAAACACCTGCGCGAGCAGATCCGTGCGATCCAGCGCGAGCTGGGGCTGACCACCATCTTCGTCACCCACGACCAGGAAGAGGCGCTGACCATGTCGGACCGCATCGTCCTGATGAACCAGGGGCGCATCGTCCAGAGCGGCGACGCCGAAACCCTCTACACCGCACCTGTCGACCTGTTCGCCGCCGGTTTCATCGGCAACTACAACCTGCTCGACGCCGACAGCGCCAGCCGCCTGCTGCAGCGCCCGGTCAGCGCACGCCTGGCGATCCGTCCCGAGTCCATCAGCCTGGGCCTGGACGGTGAACTGGACGGCCAGATCCGCAGTCACAGCCTGCTCGGCAACGTGATCCGCTACCGGGTCGAGGCGCGCGGCGTGGAGGTGGTGGTGGATGTGCTCAATCGCTCGTCTGCCGATCTGTACGCCGACGGACAGCGGGTGTCGCTGTCGATCGATCCCACCGCGCTACGGGAAGTGGCTTAAGGAGATTCAAGCAATGGCACTGGCGATTTTCGATCTGGACGAAACCCTGATCCACGGTGACTGCGCGTCGCTGTGGAGCGAACAGATGGCCCGGCTGGGCTGGGTGGACGGCAAGGAATTCCTGCGTCGCGACCAGGAACTGATGGATGCATACGGCAAGGGCCACCTGCAGATGGAGGACTACATGGCCTTCAGCCTGGAGCCCATCGCCGGGCGCACGCTGGAGGAAGTCGAACACCTGGTCGAGCCCTGGGTGGAGGATGTGATCGAGCCGATCATCTATGGCGATGCCTGCCGATGCATCGCCGAACACCGCAAGAAGGGCGACCGTATCCTTATCATTTCCGCCTCCGGCATGCACCTTGTCGGGCCGATCGCTGCACGCCTGGGGGTCGACGAGTACCTGGCCATCGAACTGGAGGCGGTCAACGGCGTGTACACCGGCAAGACCCACGGCGTACTGACCTACCGCGAGGGCAAGATTACCCGCTTGCTGGAGTGGCTGGACCAGGAACAGGAAAACCTCGAAGGCGCGAGCTTCTATTCCGACTCACGGAACGATCTGCCGCTGTTACTGAAAGTGGACCATCCGTTTGCCGTTAATCCGGACCCGGTGCTGCGTGAACATGCCCAGACCAATGGCTGGCCTGTATTGAGCTGGTCCTGAGTTCCATCGCCGCTGTGCCGGCCTCTTCGCGCCCCGACTTGCCCGCGAAGAGGCCGGGGCCGCTTAGGTCAAGCCAGCGTCGATCACCATCACCAGCTTGCCGGACACCTGGTTGCTCTCAAGCTCGGCATACGCCGCCTGGGCGAACTCGACCGGATAGGTATCGACCAACTGTGGCGACAACCGCCCTTCGGCGAACAGCGGCCACACCTGCTGCTGCAGGTCGCGCAGCAACTCGGCCTTGAAGCCATCGTCACGATTGCGCAGGGTGGAACCGGTGATCTCCAGGCGCTTGCCCAGCACCAGCGCCAGGTCCACTTCGAACTTGCGCCCGCTCATCAGGCCGATGATCACCCAGCGGCCGTCGCGGGCCAGCAGCTCCAGGTTGAGCGGGCCATAGCTCGCACCTACCGGGTCGAGGATCACATCGAACGGCCCGAACCCCTTGAGCGCGTCGAGGTTCTCGTTACGCACCACACCTCCTGCGGCACCCAGTGCCTTGCAGTAGTCCAGGCGCTCCTGGGAACCGACGCTGACCCATACCGGGCAACCAAACGCCTTGCCCAACTGGATGGCCGCAGAGCCCACACCACTGGCACCGGCGTGCACCAGCACCTTCTCACCCGCCTTGGCCGCCCCGAGCTGGAAGATATTCAGCCAGGCCGTGGCGTACACCTCGGGCAGCGCGGCTGCCTCGTGCAGGCTCAGGCCCTCGGGCACCGGCAGCACATGGCGGGCATCCACGACCACTTCCTCGGCCATGGCACCACTGGCCAACAGCGCGCAGACCCGATCGCCCACACGCCAATCTGCCCCCGCACCCACCTCCTCGATCACCCCGGCGCACTCCAGCCCCATATAAGGGCTGGCGCCGGGTGGCGGCGGGTACAAACCCTTCATCTGCAACAGGTCGGCGCGGTTCAACCCGGCCGCAGCCACTCGAATGCGTACCTGCCCCGCGTCGCACACCGGACGTTCGGCTTCGACCCAGGCTACATGTCCGTCAACGCCTTGCAATGCCTTCACAGTGCCTCCATAGTTGAGTCATGACTGAGCCCGGGATCACCATGTCCCGGGTTTTTTGCAGTATTCAGCCGGTTTCATGGAACCGGCGTACGGAAAAGACGGCCTACTATGCGTGATCAATTGCCCCCACGTCGAATCAGCATGAAGCATTTCCTTCCCAGCACCGCCCTCGCCCTCATGGTCGGCCTCGGCAGCCTCACGCTCGGTGGCAATGCGGCCGCCGCCAACAAATGGGACAGCCTGCAGCCGGACCGCGACGAGATCGTCGCCAGCCTCAACGTGGTGGAGCTGCTCAAGCGCCATCACTACAGCAAGCCGCCGCTTGACGATGCCCGCTCGGTCATCATCTATGACAGCTACATCAAGCTGCTCGACCCGTCGCGCAGCTATTTCATGGCCAGTGACATCGCCGAATTCGACAAGTGGAAGACGCAGTTCGACGACTTCCTCAAGAGCGGCAACCTCGATCCCGGCTTCACCATCTACAAGCGCTACCTGGACCGTGTTAAATCGCGTCTGGACTTCGCCCTGGCCGAACTGAACAAGGGTGTCGACAAGATCGACTTCACCGTCAAGGAAGACCTGCTGGTCGACCGCAAGGACGCTCCGTGGCTGAAGAACGAGGCCGAGCTCGACGACCTGTGGCGCAAGCGCGTCAAGGACGAAGTGCTGCGCCAGAAGCTGGCCGGCAAGGATCCCAAGCAGATCCAGGAAACCCTCACCAAGCGCTACAAGAATCAACTGGCGCGCCTGGACCAGACCCGTGCCGAAGACATCTTCCAGGCCTACATCAACACCTTCGCCCAGTCCTACGATCCGCACACCAACTACCTGTCGCCAGACAACGCCGAAAACTTCGACATCAACATGAGCCTGTCGCTCGAAGGCATCGGCGCGGTGCTGCAGAGCGATAACGACCAGGTCAAGATCGTACGCCTGGTACCGGCCGGCCCTGCCGCCAAGACCAAGCAGGTCGCCCCTGCCGACAAGATCATCGGTGTCGCCCAGGGCAACAAGGAAATGGTCGACGTGGTCGGCTGGCGCCTGGACGAAGTGGTCAAGCTGATCCGTGGCCCCAAAGGCTCGGTGGTACGCCTGGAGATCATCCCGGCGAGCAATGCGCCGAACGACCAGACCACCAAGATCGTTTCGATCACCCGCGAGGCGGTCAAGCTCGAGGAGCAGGCGGCGAAGAAGTCGGTGCTCAAGCTCAAGCAGGACGGTCGTGACTACAAGCTCGGCATCATCGAGATCCCGGCCTTCTACCTCGACTTCAAGGCCTACCGCGCTGGCGATCCGGACTACAAGAGCACCACGCGCGACGTGAAGAAACTGCTCACCGAACTGCAGAAGGAAAAAGTCGACGGCGTGGTCATCGACCTGCGCAACAACGGCGGCGGCTCGCTGCAGGAAGCCACCGAACTGACCAGCCTGTTCATCGAGAAAGGCCCGACGGTATTGGTGCGCAACAGCGACGGCCGCGTCGACGTACTCGAGGACGAGAACCCAGGCGCCTTCTACAAGGGCCCACTGGCACTGCTGGTCAACCGCCTCTCGGCCTCGGCCTCGGAGATCTTCGCCGGCGCCATGCAGGACTACCATCGCGCACTGATCATCGGTGGCCAGACCTTCGGCAAAGGCACCGTGCAGACCATCCAGCCACTGAACCATGGCGAGCTGAAGCTCACTCTGGCCAAGTTCTACCGTGTTTCCGGCCAGAGCACCCAGCACCAGGGCGTACTGCCGGACATCGACTACCCGTCGATCATCGACACTAAGGAAATCGGCGAAAGCGCCCTGCCCGAAGCCATGCCCTGGGACACCATCCGCCCGGTGGTCAAACCGGCAGCTGATCCGTTCAAGCCATTCCTGGCCCAGCTCAAGGCGCAACATGAGGCGCGCAGCGTCAAGGACGCCGAGTTCACCTACATCCGCGACCGCCTGGCGCTGACGCAGAAACTGATGAACGAGAAGACCGTCAGCCTCAACGAGCAAGACCGTCGCACCCGTCACGACGAGATCGAGGCCAAGCAACTGGCGCTGGAGAACACCCGACGCAAGGCCAAGGGCGAAGAGCCGCTCAAGGAACTGAAGAAGGTCGACGAAGACGCCCTGCCCGAGGAGAAGGACGACGCCAAGCCAGAAGATGATGCCTACCTGGCCGAAACCGGTCGTATCCTGCTCGACTACCTGCGCCTGAGCTCGCAGGTGGCGAAGAAATAAGCGACTCGATCAGATGATGGCAGATTAATGTGACCTGTCATCAAACAGTCATCGCACTGTCGTGAAATAGAAGGGCCGGACGCCAAAACGTCCGGCCTTTTCATTTTCAGGAAACAGTCCATGACCGTCACCGAACAGCTCAGTGCCTTGAGCGCCATCCTGGCTCAACGCAGCATTCACAGCCTGTTCCAACCGATCATCTGCCTTTCCGAGCGGCGCATCCTCGGCTATGAGGCGCTCAGCCGTGGGCCGTCCAACAGCCCTCTGCACTCGCCCCTGAACCTGTTCGCCATCGCCCGCCAGGCAGGGCGCCTGAGCGAGCTTGAAGTGCTGTGCCGGGAGAACGCATGCCGGCGCTTCAGCGAGCTGGGGCTCGAAGGCAAGCTGTTCCTCAATGTCTCGCCCGAGTCGCTGCTGGAACCCCACTACCCTTCCGGGCGTACCCTGAAGATGCTCGAGCAGGTTGGTCTGCAACCCAGCCGTGTGGTGATCGAGTTGACCGAACAAACCCCCACCGACGACTTCCAGTTGCTGTCCAACGCCCTGCACCACTACCGGGACATGGGGTTTTCCATTGCGCTGGACGACCTGGGGGCAGGTTACTCGAGCTTGCGCCTGTGGTCGGAGCTGCGTCCGGACTACGTGAAGATCGACCGTCACTTCATCGATAGCATCCATCAGGACCCGCTCAAGCGCGAATTCGTCGGCTCCATCCTGCAGATCGCCCGCGCCTCCAAGGCCCAGGTGATTGCCGAGGGCATCGAACTGGGTGAGGAGCTGACGGTACTGGCCGATATGGGCGTCGACCTGTTGCAAGGCTACCTGCTCGGTCGCCCGCAAGAGTTTCCCCCACGCGACGGCCTGAATCTGCTGCCGCCTGCGCAAGGCTGCGCGCTGGTGATCAGCGAGGAAGGCGGCGACCTCGCCGCACTGCTGATCGAGCAGCCTGCGGTTGCGCTGGATACGCCAACCCAGCAGGTGCTGGAGGCCTTCCGCCGCCAGGCCAATCTCAATTCCCTGGCCGTGCTCGACGCCCAGGGCCAGGCTTGCGGTATCGTCCATCGGCATTCGTTGTCCGACGCGCTGCTCAAGCCATTCGGCACCGACCTGTTCGCCCGCAAGCCGATCAGCCGGCTGATGAACGAGGACTTTCTCGTGGTCGAGCGCAGCCAGTCGCTGCAGCAGGTCAGCCGCCTGCTCACCAGCCGCGCACGGCAGCGCATCGAGGAAGATTTCATCATCACCCATGGTGGCCGCTACCTGGGGCTGGGGCGCGTGATCGACGTGCTCAAGTTGATCACCGAGCAGAAGATCCAGCAGGCCCGCTACGCCAATCCACTGACCCTGCTGCCAGGCAACGTGCCGATCCGCCAGTGCCTGACCCGCCTGCTGGAGCAGCAGCGTGCAGCGGCGGTGTGCTACGTCGACATCGACAGCTTCAAGCCCTTCAACGATATCTATGGCTATGCCCGTGGCGACGAGGTGTTGCTGTGCCTGGCCCAATGCCTGAACGACAGCGTCGATCCGCGCCGCGACTTCGTCGGGCATATCGGCGGTGATGATTTCATGCTGGTGTTGGGATCGGCCGATTGGCGCGAGCGTCTGCACACGTTGATCGACAATTTTCTACGCGAATGTCGACGCTTCTACCGCAGCGAGCACCTGGAGGCCGGTTGCTTCATCGCCCACAACCGCCAAGGGCAGCGAGAGACCTTCCCCTTGCTGTCGCTGTCGATCGGCGTGGTTTTGCTGCGGCCGGAGTGCTGCGCCAGCCTGGATGCGGCGCAGTTGGCCGATCTTGCTTCGCAGGCAAAGCGCCAGGCCAAGGATACCGCCGGGCCCAGTCTGAGCCTGATCGATACCGGGGTGTCGTAGCCCCTACCCTGCCGTCACTTCTTCGGGGTAAGCGAACTCGAACACCCGCACCACTTCGGAGGCATGCCACGAAGCCGCCTCCATACCATCGACGGGCCCTGAAAACCGCCCCAGGCGCTCGACACATTCGAAGAAGCCGGTACGTGGCAGGCGGCTGGCCCCCTGGCTGATCACCAGCGAGCTGCGCAGCGGCTGCTCGGCACGCGCATCGATCATCGCCAGGTATTCCAGGGCGGCGGTCAGGGTCTGCATGGCGGGGGTGGGCAACTCCAGGCGCTCGAGCAGCGCCCTGTAGGTGAGCAGGTGGCGTTGACGGCGGGCCAGGTCAAGCTCGTCCAGCAGGCGTTGCCATTGCTGACGACTGATCCTGACCTGACTCATGATGGCTCGCTCCAGCCGGCGATCCCCAGGTGCCATGCCAGGCTGCGCTGGATCGCCGCATCGGGCACACGTTCGCCCGACTCGATCATGGCCAGGTACGACGGGCTGATGCCAACGCTGCGGGCCAACTGCTCGGGGGCCAGGCCCTTGGCCTGACGCAACTGCGCCAGCTCACCCAAGGCAGGCAAGCTGGCGCTTTCCTTCACGACTTCGCCGCGAGCCTCATTGGCCGCAGCCTGAGGTTCATCGGCATTGGCTGGCGCCTGCCCGGCTGCGGCTAGCAGTGCCTGGTACTGGGCCCAGGGAACAACCGCATACTCGGGCTGACCGTCCCGACTGATGACCTGAATACCCATACAACCCCCTTACTGCATGTAATCCGTCGGCATAATGCTTATGCCAATTATATGACCAAGTGCGGGAGTCTGTGCAGATCAGGCCAAAATCAAGGGTGAGGACGTTCCAGGCGCAACGCTTGCGGGCTGTCCGGCAGCCGCTCGACCACACGCAGGCGCTCGGGTGATTGGCTGTCGCGCCAGGCCTTGAAGCGCGCCAGCTCGTCACCGACGGTCTTCAGCACCCACCCCAGCACGGCGATGTCATCGAGAAAACCGACACCGACGATCCAGTCCGGAATGGCATCCAGGGGGCTGACGAAATACAGCAGGCCAGCGACGATGGTCACCAAGGCCTTGGGACTGACGGCACGGTACTCGCCACGCCACCAGGCCAGACACAGGCTTTGCATCAGGCGCAGGTCGTCACGCAACTGGCCCAGCTTGGGGCCCTTGCGGGCCACGGCGAACAGCAACGCAGGCAGGCGGCCACGGCTGAGCAGGCGCTCGGCCAGCGGCAGAAAACGGGCAAAATTCCAGGGTGCGCTCATGGTGTCTCCAGCATCAGCCAGGAAGGTTATCCACATTTATTGTGGATAACCTTGTGAACAGGGCAGCGTTTTAGGGCGCTAGGCGCCCACGGAGCAAGGGTCTCGCTCAGATCGGGCGTTTTTTACACAACCGTTTCAGACAGGCAAACGATTTGCGTCAGACGTATGGTTGGCTACGCGTCAAGGTGCCTCATGCTCAGACAGTGAGACACCTGCAGCGTTCGCGTCAAGCGTGCGACCAAAATGAAAACGCCCCGTCGAAACGGGGCGTCAGGTGCGGCAGTTGCCAGATTACTTGGCCGGCGCTTCGGCAGGCTCGGCAGGTTCGGCGTCCAGCTTGCTCGGGTCCTTGATGGCCAGCAGCTCGAGGTCGAACACCAGTACCGAGTTCGCCGGGATCAGCGGGCTCGGGCTCTGGGCGCCGTAGGCCAGCTCGGCCGGGATGTACAGCTTGTACTTCTCGCCGACGTGCATCAGTTGCAGGCCTTCGACCCAACCTGGGATCACGCCGCTGACCGGCAGGTCGATCGGGCTGCCACGCTCGATCGAGCTGTCGAAGACCTTGCCATCGATCAGCTTGCCTTCGTAGTGGACGGTAACCACATCGGTCGGCTTGGGCTGCGGGCCATCGGCCTTCTTCACGACTTCGTACTGCAGACCCGAGGCGGTGGTGACCACGCCCGGCTTCTTGGCGTTGTCCTCAAGGAACTTCTTGCCCTTGGCGGCCGCTTCCTCGCTGGCCTTGGCCAGACGCTCCTCGGCGCGTTTCTGCAGCGCGGTGAAGGCTTCTACCAGTTCTTCGTCCTTCAGACGGGCTTCTTTCTTGCCGACTGCATCCTCGATACCCAGGGCCACCGCTTTGGAGTCCAGGTCATCCATGCCTTCCTGCGCCAGGCTCTTGCCCATGTTCAGGCCGATACCGTAGGAGGCCTTCTGTGCTGGGGTCTTCAGCTCGACGCTGCTGGTCTGAGCGTCGCAGCCAGCCAGGACCAGGCCTACCAGGGCAACCGCAGCCGCCAAACGATGCTGTTTCATGCTATTTCCTTGTTCATGCGCCATGAGGGCAATCAGGGTAAAGCCGCGAGCTTATCAGGCGGCCATGACCAATGGCTACCGGCATAGGAGCGGGTTTGTGCCAGGAAGTTCCTGTATGAAGGGATGTTCATCCCACGGTGAAAATCAAGGGTAGCTGCCGGCCCGGTATTCGCCCGCCACTTCCCGCAATACCTCGCACACCCATTGGGCTGCCAGCCCCTGCGGCAGGGCCGCGTTCCGGCAGATACCCACCGAGCCTCCCGGTTCGCGCACACCCAGGTCGAGCTCGACCAGCTCACCACGCTGCAGGTCGATCAGCACGGCGTCACGCGGTGCCACCCACACCGCATCGCTGCCCAGCAGGTAGCGCCGGCTCAAGGCCAGAGACAGGGTTTCCAGGCGTTGCCCCGGCATCTGGATACCGCACTGCACGAACAGGCTGTCGGCGTGCAGGCGAATGGTGGTACCTGCTGGCGGCAGCACCAGTGCGTAATCGCCGACCCGTGCCCGATCCAGGGGTTGGCGCGCGAGCAACGGATGGCCAGGACGCACCACCAGGCTCATGGACTCACTGTACAGGTGCTCGAACGACAGGCCCTGGATCTGCGGGCTGTCGGTCATCCGCCCGACCACCAGTTCCAGTTCGCCCAGGCGCAGTTGCCCCAGCAACTGTGCACTGATCCCGGTGACCACGCTGATCACCAACGCCTCATGACGCTGATGCAGGCGACACAGCACCTCCGGCATCAGCAACCCCTCGACCGTCGACAGCACACCTATGCGCACCTGCGACGGCGCCCGGGCCTCGCCGCGCACCGTGCTGACACCTTCGCGCAGGGCCTGCACGCTGGGCCCGGCGTAGCGCATGAAGCGGGTGCCCGCCGAGGTCAGCTCGACGCCCTGGCGGGTGCGCTCGAACAGGCGCGTCTCGAGCAAGTCCTCAAGTTCCTTGAGCGTCTTGGAAATCGCCGGCTGGCTGATCGCCAGGACATCGGCCGCCCTGGCCAGACTGCCCTGACGGGCGATCTCCAGAAAGCACAGCAGATGGCGGTACTTGATGCGGGTATCGAGGTTCATGCACGGCAGTGTAACGGTGTGCAGGAGGGCTGCAAGTCGTCTATGAATATCCTTTCCTACAACGACTCGATCCCATTCTGACAATGCGCAGCTTGCCCTCAAGCCCCTGGATTTGTAGGGTGCAGCTTTCCCCGGCAAGGAGCCAACCGATGTCGCTCTACCAAACCCAGGACCTATCACTAGACCTGGGCGCAGAGCTGCCGCAGGACAGCAGCATGAACATGCTGACGTTCCCGGAGCGCGGCACCACCTTGGTGATCGCCCGTAGCCCGCTCCCCGCAGACCACTCCTTCGATACCGTCTACCGCCAGCAGCTCGAACAACTGCGCAGTCGCCTCGATGCACACATCACCGAGCCTCAAGCCACGACCTGCGGCATGGCGCAAGCCATCCAGGGCCTGGAAGTCGGCCTGCAGTTCCAGCGTGGCGAAATTCGCTCGCACCAGCGTCAACTGGCCTATCCCCATGTGCAGGCACAGCGTCTTATGGTGCTGAGCTATAGCAAGGAGACACCGCTGTCGGAAAACGACCTCATGCACTGGCAAGCCATCAAGGCGAGCCTGCAGACACGCTGACACCCCTCCAGCAAGGAAGCCCGGATTCATGGCGCAGGACCTCCACGCCGCCCGCAAGGACGACCTGATACTGCACCCACCGTTGATGGCCGAGCTCACCAGCGCGCTGACCGAGGCGGTGGTCTATGCGGCCGCCACCGCCGCAGTGGGTGCGGCCTTGGGCGCCGCCGTCGCCGCCACCATCGGCACCGGCGGTGCGGCGGCTGCACTGGTGCCGGTGGCCGCCGGCCTGCTGGTAGGCGCGGCCAGTTCGCTGCCCGGCGGCGGCGACAAGAGCATCGGCGAACACATTTCCGACTTCAGTGACTGGGTCGGCAACTCGCTGTTCCCGCCCGAGCCCTATGGCGCCATCCTGACCGGCTCCGCCAACGTCCATATCAATGGCATGCCCGCTGCCCGTGCTGCCGGCATCAGCCTGGGCGTCGAGGCCTCGCCCGACAACCCCGAGCCCCCCTCCATCCTGGAAAACATCGGTGCCTACGCCATGGTCGGCGCCTCGATGATGCTCCCGATCATCGGCATGGCCCAGGACATCGCCAGCATCTTCAACCCGCCAGTCACCACACCGGCCGATCCCGGCACCCAGGAGCGGGGCGAGGATACCGTCACCTGCAGCAAGCACCCGGCCAAGAACTTCCTCGCCCAGGGTTCGGACAAGGTGTTCATCAATGGCCAACCCGCCGTGCGGGTGGGCGACAAGACTACTTGCGACGGCCCTGTGGGCATGACCTTCTCGCCCAATGTGCGCATCGGCGGCGGCACCCTGACCGTGCGCGACATCCGCGATGGCAAGAGCGCGCTGGCCAAGATCATCGGCATCGTCGCCGGCATGCTCCTCTCGCGCCGGGGTGGCAAGGCCCGCTCACGCCCAGGCAAGGCACCCAAGCCAAAGTCGATGATTCCAAAGTGCAAGGGCCATCCGGTGATCGTTTCCAGCGGTGCCAAGCTGCTCGACGGCCCTGACGACCTGGATTTCGCTCTCCCCGGCCTGCTGCCGATCGAGTGGGCCCGGCGCTACGACAGCAACGACACGCGCGGCGATGGCGTGTTCGGCCTGGGCTGGAGCCTGCCTTATGAAGTTCGCATCGAGCGTGTCCCCCACCCTGAAGGGGGCGAGCTGTGGGTCTATGTCGACGAGGAAGGCACGCGTATCGAACTGGGACGCCTGCAGCCAGGCAGCGCGCTGATCAGCAGCCTCGACGGCCTGGCGTTCTTCCACCAGGACGCCGGCGTCACCGTGGTCGAGGACATCTACAGCGGCCAGTACCAGGTGCTGCGCACCGACCCGCACGACCCGAGTCGTTCACGCCTGGTGCAACTGGGGGATCGCAACCTCAACCGCCTTGACCTGCTCTACGACAACGACGGCCGCCTGCAGTACCTGGTCGACACCTTCGGCCGCACGGTGGTCGAACTGCTCTACGACAGCATGCACCCTCGCCGCGTCGGCCAGGTGCAGCGCCTGTTCCTGCGCGAGGGCAACGACTTTGTGGTCGAGCGCCGTGAAACCCTCGCCACCTACGCTTACACCCCTGCCGCTCAACTGAGCGAAGTACGCGAGCCGGGCGGCCAGCTGCTTCGACGCTTCAGCTATACCCCTGAAGGGCTGATGGCCAGTCACACCCTGGCCAGCGGTGCGACCTTCCATTACCAGTGGCAACGTTTCGCCGCCGTCCCTCGCCCGACACCGCATCTGCCATCGCTGCTCGAGCCGCAGCCAGACCATGAGTGGCGGGTGATCCGTCACTGGAGCGAAGACGGCGAGGACTACCTTTTCCACTACGACCTGGGGCAGGGTCATACCGAGGTCACCGACAGCCTAGGTCGCAAGGAACATTTCGAGTGGGGCCCGTTGCACGAGGTATTGGTGTATGTAGATCCACTGGGCCAGCGCTGGCAGGAAGAGATCGTCCAGGGCCAGTTGCTGGCCAGCATCGACCCGCAAGGCGCCGAGTGGCGATACCACTACGATGCGCTCGGGCGCCTGATCGAAAGCCACGACCCGCTGGGGCGTTGCGAGCGCACCACCTACACCGAGCACTGGGCGCTGCCCACCCACATCAGCGATGGCGCCGGCCATACCTATCGCAACACCTACGACACCCGCGGCAACCTGATCAGTACCACCGACCCGCTGGGGCGCACCACGCGCTACCGTCACGATCGACAAGGCCGGGTGGAACAGGTCATCGATGCTCAGGGCAAGACCCGCCAGCTGGAATGGAACGCCCGAGGGCAACTGATTCGCTACAGCGACTGCTCCAACCGCACCACCCTCTGGCGCTACGACGAGCGCGGTCACCTGAGCGAAGTCTTCAACGGCCGCAACAACCGCACCCGCTATCGTTTCGACGCCCGTGGCCACCTGCTGGAAAGCACCCGCGCCGACGGGCGCGTCGACCGCTACCAGGTAAACCTGTCGGGGCAGTTGACCCAGCACATCGACCCCGGCCAGCAACTCACCCAATGGCACTACGACGAGCGTGGGCGCCTCAGCCAACGCACCGACGCCATGGGGCTCACCCTTCGCTTCGCCTGGGATGCGCACGACCGCCTGCAACGCCTGGAAAATGAAAACGGCGAGCACTACGCCTTCCACTGGGATGCCCTGGACCGCCTGGCCGCCCAGCACAACCTCGATGGCGGCGGTCACAGCTATCGCTACGATGCAGCGGGCAACGTCATCGAGGCGAGGCTGCACCCTGCCCGCGACGCCGAGCCGACCTTCCCCGGCAGCCCGCCGGAGCCCGAGGCTTCGATACAGTCGCAATATTTCGAATACGACGCCGCCGGGCGCCTGTTGCGCAAGCGCACCGACGACGGCGTCACCGACTACGAATACGACCTCGCCGACAACCTGCTGGCGATCACCTTCACCAACCTGCTGGGCGAGCCAAAACGGCTCGCCTTCAGTCATGACGCCCTCGGGCAACTGCTGAGCGAAACCGGGAAAGCGGGCCGGCTTGCCTACGAACATGACGAACTGGGCAACCTGCAGACCCTGACCCTGCCTGATGGCCGACGCCTCAATCATCTGTACTACGGCAGCGGCCACTTGCATCAGCTCAACCTCGACGGCCGGGTGATCTGCGATTTCGAGCGCGACGAGCTGCATGCCGAAGTCCTGCGAACACAAGGCCGGATCCAGACCCGGACCCGCTACGACAGCACCGGGCGCCTGCTGGAAAAAGCCCTGCATGTACAGGGCGCAGGCCCCGGCAGCCTGGCCCTGCTGAGCAAGCAGTATCGTTATGACGACAGTGACAACCTGATCGGCGAGGACTTCATCCAGTGTCAGCGAGCCCGCGACGGCGAGCCGCCCACGCACGCCCAGATCATCGGTCGCCTGTTCGGCACCGACGCCAGCGGCAATGTCCAGCGCGGTCAGGTTCGCTACGACTATGGCCCCACAGAACGCATCCATGGCACCAGCCGCACACGGCCTCATCGCAATGGCCAACAGGTCGAGCACTACGGCTACGACAAGGCCGGCAACCTGCTCGACGGTTACCCGATCAAGGGCTACGTACGGCACAACCGTCTAAAGGTCTACCAGGACAAGCGCTACCGCTACGACCGCTTCGGCCGCCTCAGCGAAAAACGTACTGGCGCGCACCTGATCCAGCGCTTCGAATACGACGCCGAGCACCGCCTGGTACGCGTACACCAGCAACGCGGGCCGGTGCACGAGCGGGTGGAATTCGACTACGACCCGCTGGGGCGCAGGATCGCCAAGCGCCTGTACCGCAACGATCACCCTACCCCTGTCAGCCAGACCCTTTTCCTCTGGCAGGGTCTGCGCCTGTTGCAGGAAATCCAGGACGACAAGCCCAGCCTGTACGTCTACGCCGACAGCGACAGCTACGAACCCCTCGCCCGCCTCGACGGCGCACCCGGCGCCGAACAGCTGCACTACTTCCACACCAACCTCGCCGGGTTGCCCGAGCAGCTCACCGATGAAAACGGCGTGACCGTGTGGCAAGGTGAGTTCGCGACCTGGGGCAAGTGTCGGGAAGAATGGCACCATGGCGGGCAGAACCGGCAGCAGAACCTGAGGTTCCAGGGGCAGTACCTGGACCGGGAGACGGGGCTGCACTACAACACGTTCAGGTTCTATGATCCGGAGGTGGGGCGGTTTACGCAGCAGGATCCGATTGGGTTGATCGGCGGGGTGAACCTATATCAATACGGGGCGAATACCGCATCGTGCATTGACCCTCTGGGACTGAGCGGATTCGACCCATTCGAGCATGGTGAACTCACGGATTTCCCGAAAGATCTGCATTTTGGCCAGAACAGGGCTGCGCCCCAGTTCAGCTCCATTGCTGCCCAGGTCCCTGAAATTGCAGGTAGACCTGTTCTTGACGTAGCGGATGATCTAAGAACTAATAAACTGTCTCCCGACAAGCTGCTGATCGCCTATACGAAAGATCCCGTCAGCGGCAAGTATGTAACACTCAACAACCGTGGGCTCGCTGCGCTCGTAAGCGCAAACAAATATCCAAAATATGCGATATTCGTTCCCTACCAGCATGCTCCTCCTCACCTCACAAAGGACTTCAAAAACAAACCGCCCTCGAAGTCGATTGATCTGACCCGCAACAAAGATGGGTCAGGACTCGTGACGCGCGTATCACCTTGTCCATGAACAGCACGAGATCATCGGTATGATAAAACTTCTCCCTCAGAAAGTTGACTTTCTAATCAACACCACTCAACTCAACGCAAGCTACGACGAAATAGGTGTTGCATCGATTCAGGTTGAGGCTCAGCGACTCGAACACATCGAAAAGAATACCTACACCATGGCAACGTTTGTTTTTGAACGCGTCGCTGAACTGCGCTGTATAACACTCAATTTTTTCGAGCATCAGTATCAAAACTACCAAATCTTGGGCAGTCAAGATGATGAAGTAAAAACTTGGCGTGAGACCGGGTTTCATCCTGACCCAAAATTCTATGAAGTCGTCGAATCAGCGCTGTTGGCAGAAAAGAATTCGCTCTATGATCCCGCCAACTTTCTTTCATTGAAGCATTACATCGTCGCGGGGTACGACAGCTACGTCGAGATCATCGCCGGCAGCTATCAATACGCTCTTGAGTAATTTTCCATGCAGGAAGACATCGCAGCGGAAGCTGATTTGTCAAATAAGTGCATGGCGTATGCCTTTAAAGCCGCACCTGCGCAAGGTAGGCGATGGAATTGTAGATGGTCGGCTTCAAGCCAGGCGCCAAAGGCATTAAAGGAGGGTGTTCATTATGAAAAATACCAGCAGAGATGTTCAGGAAACACTCCTATCACTGTACCGTGAGCACGAAGCTGTCAACAAGCTCTGGCACGATAAGCAATTCTTCTCAGAAATCCTGACCTCTGCACTTTCGGCCCAAGCCAACCGACCGGCGGGCACCGAAGTCAACGCCTGCGCTAACTACTTCATCAATCACACACTTGTCTTTCTTATCGACTCATCTGAAACTCTAATTACATTATTGAAATTGATAGCACAAAAGCCATTGCGCGCCACGCTGATCAGTCAATGGATTTCGAATGAGCTTGTAGCACTCTCACGAATCTCTGATTTCGCGCAGTATAAAGACATGAGTGCTCTAGCAAAAATCTCAGACACCGATACTGAGATGATTGCCAAACTCAGTGCACGCCACCTGATAAGACAGGCCGAGCCCAATAGCTTATCACTTTTAAACCTCACGCCCGCACATTTGAACCTGTGCAGGCACCTGCAGGAATATTTAATTTCCTGGGCATACGAAGAAGAAAAACTTGACGAATACGCCGTGAACACCTTTGAGCGTGAACACCCTAAGCAATACGACATGCTAAAAAGAATAAAAACGCAAAAGTTTCGACCCACTAAACAAAGACAACAATAATCCGCAAACCCCCAAGAACACCCAAGAACACCCACGCATAAAAATGGATAATACACTTAGTAACAAGCTACTAACTCTCAGAGCACAAAAATATGCTTCATACCTTCTTGGGATTCAGTCCTGTAAACTCAAACACCTGCGACCAGACGATTTCTCTTGGCATAGAGAAACGATTAATCACATGCACGCTGTCGCTGAGAAGGCAGATGGACGCTTACTGCCTCACCCAACGAAAGCAAATGAAGTCATATCGGCCATAACTGATGCCTCGAACACATACAAAGAATTTGAATGCTGGATGTTCTTCGAAAACAGAATAGGCCTAAATTTTTACGGGTACGATTTTGGTGCATTCCTAGGAAGTTTATTCAGACTCGACAAAAGCTACGACGCTCAATTGGCCTTCACTGATCCGGATTTCATCATATCGCTGAGCGACGATGAGCACGCCATCGAAATGCACATCGTCAGGTCGGCTCTGCCATCAAAAGGAATTTGAATCGTGGCGATGGTTCGCACTCTGTTCTGTCCACTCATCGATGCGAAAAAAGGCCGGTAGCATGAGCGACTATAATGCGGGGAAAATAGAGTTGTTTTCAGTCTGTTGCTCGACCTGCGCACCAAGCTTCAAGTCAGGTTGGATGGCCGTGAACCTATTTTTAGACAACCATCTCATCGGGGCCAACGAAGAGATCACGCAGATCGACACCTTCTTGAACATGATCGACGTCAAACTCGCAGATTATGATCTCGATTACGCTGACTCCCTAAAAAATCTGGACAAGTCAGCCGTCCTTTCCCAGATCGAGCAAGGGTACGAGCACGCTCAAAACTGGATTGATTCTCGCAAACTTGGTGCTCTGTTCCTGTCGCTGAACCTGACGCCCTGCCTTGATGGCGATGTCGTGGTTCTGCTCATGCTTGAAACAACGGACCGAGTCATCTGGAGAGCTCATGACGATGACGTGGTGCGAGAAATTTTCCTACCTCCTGGATACGTAAAAAACACACTGAACGATGTGATAAATTTTTTCAGCCCGCCCAAAAACCATGATTAGTTCTTTCGAAACCACATTGCTCGAGGTGCTCGGGCTCGTCGCAGATTTCGATCCAGAGTATGCACAATGGAGTTGCAAGCTCGGCACAGGCCCCCTCCGATTGGAGTTGGTCTACTCACTGGACGGTACTGTTTCGACATCGCTGTATCTTGACGACAGGCTTCTGGCGTTCAATTACGCCAGCGGGCTGCATTGCCTTTCGATTAACGAGGACGAGATCTCATGCGACATCATGTCCGGATCACTTAGGCGAACACTCACCATCAATATCAATTCGCTAAGAGTGAGGTGGCAGGACTTATGATTCAGGACACCCGTTGAAACCAACGCTCCCGCGAGTGCCCCTCAAGCCAAATGTACGCGCAGCGGTAGTTGAAAGCCGTGGAGCCACGTTCATCCGACGACCTGCAAAAGTGAGCCAGACCCAAGGCCTGCGCAGTACCTGTGGGAGCGGGTTTACCCGCGAAGCAAACACCGCGGTAGATGGCACCGGCTTTGCCGGTGTTCGCGGGCAAGCCCGCTCCCACAGGTACTGCACAGGCCGGGCAAGAGCCATACCGGCTAGAAACAGCGAATCTCGACCTGCCCCCCTTCCATCCGCACCGGCCACACGCGCAACCGCTGCCCCGCATCCTCCAGGCAACGCCCATCACGCAAGCTGAAATGCTGCTTGTACAACGGCGCCGCCACCACCAGCTCGCCTTGCAGGCTGCCGATCAATCCCCGCCCGATAACATTGGCCCCTGAACGTGGGTCGCGGTTGTCCACGGCATACAGTGTCTGCTCCTGCCCGGGCAGGTAGAACAGCGCGACCTGTTCGCCGTCGAGCCAGACCACCACCCCCGAGTCGGCAATCAGATCATCGACCCGGCACACTGACTGCCAGATATCCTTTGATGCAACGACAGCATTAGACAGGTTCATCAAACGAGCTCCTCGACAGTAGGGATCAACTCTAGCGGCGTAGCCGGTCGACGCTGTTCGCGCTCACGCACGAAATGCACATCCGGGTCAGGCCGCTGGTCGTTGACGAAGGTGCGGAAGCGCTTGAGCTTCTCCGGGTCTTTCAAGGCGTTGGCCCATTCGCATTCGTAGCGGTCGACCACATGCTGCATCTGCGCTTCCAGCTCGTCGGCGAGGCCCAGGCTATCGTCGAGAATCACCGCCTTGAGATAGTCCAACCCGCCGTCCAGGCCTTCGCGCCACACCGAGGTGCGCTGCAGTTTGTCGGCGGTGCGGATGTAGAACATCAGCACGCGGTCGATCAGGCGGATCAGGGTGTCGTCGTCCAGATCGGTGGCGAACAGTTCGGCATGGCGCGGGCGCATGCCACCGTTGCCACAAACGTACAGGTTCCACCCCTTGTCGGTGGCGATCACGCCGATATCCTTGCTCTGCGCCTCGGCGCATTCACGGGTGCAGCCGGACACCGCGAACTTGAGCTTGTGCGGCGAGCGCAGGCCCTTGTAGCGGTCTTCGATACGCAGGGCCATGGCAACGCTGTCCTGCACGCCGTAGCGGCACCAGGTGCTGCCCACGCACGACTTCACCGTGCGGGTCGACTTGCCGTAGGCGTGGCCGGTTTCGAAGCCCGCCTCGATCAGCTCGCCCCAGATCAGCGGCAACTCGTGCAACTGCGCGCCGAACAAATCGATGCGCTGGCCGCCGGTAATCTTGGTGTAGAGGTCGTATTTCTTCGCCACCTGGCCGATCACGATCAACTTGTCGGGGGTGATTTCACCACCCGGGATGCGCGGCACCACCGAGTAGGTGCCGTTCTTCTGCATGTTGGCCATGAAGGTGTCGTTGGTGTCCTGCAGCGGTACCAGCGAGGGGTCCATGATCGGCTGGTTCCAGCACGAGGCGAGGATCGAACCCACGGTCGGCTTGCAGATGTCGCAACCGACATGGCCCTTGCCGTGGCGCTCGAGCAGCTCGTTGAAGGTTCGAATCCCCTCGACGCGCACCAGTGCATACAGCTCCTGGCGGGTATAGGCAAAGTGCTCGCACAGGCTCTTGTCGACGGTCACGCCGCGCGCGGTCAGTTCGTGCTCGAACACCTGCTTGAGCAGCGCCGCACAGCCACCACAGCCGCTGGCCGCCTTGGTGCAGCCCTTGACCGCCGCCAGGTCCGCGCAGCCACTGTCGATGGCCGCGCAGATCGCGCCCTTGCTGACGTTGTGGCAGGAGCAGATGGTCGCGCTGTCGGGCAGGGCATCGGCGCCCAGCGTCGGCGCGCCGCCGCTCTGCGGCAGGATCAGCGCCGCCGGATCCTGCGGCAGGGCGATGCCGCTTTGCACGTACTGCAGCAGCGTGTCGTAGTAGCTGTTGTCGCCGACCAGCACCGCGCCGATCACCCGCTTGCCGCTGGCGTCGACCACCAGGCGGCGGTAGCTGGCGTTGGCCTCGTCGATGTATCGGTAGCTGCGGGCGCCCGGGGTGGCGCCGTGGGCGTCGCCGATGGAGCCGACATCGACCCCCAGCAGCTTGAGCTTGGTCGACATGTCGGCACCGCTGAACTCGGCACTGGCCGCGCCGACCAGCAGCGCAGCGAGGTTGCGCGCCATGCTGTAGCCGGGCGCGACCAGCCCGAACACGCTGCCGTTCCACGACGCACACTCGCCGATGGCGAAGATCCGTGGATCGCTGGAACGGCAGTTGCCGTCGATGACCACGCCGCCGCGCGGCGCGATCTCCAGCTCGCAGGCACGCCCCAGGGCGTCACGCGGACGGATACCGGCAGAGAACACGATCAGGTCGGTTTCCAGGTACTCACCACCATCGAAATTCATGCGGTGGCGATACTCTTCTCCCGGGTCGATCGACTGGGTGGCGCGAGACAGATGCACGCCGACACCCAGCGCTTCGATCTGCGCACGCAAGGCCGCGCCTCCTTCATGATCGAGCTGCACCGGCATCAGCCGTGGCGCGAACTCCACGACATGAGCCTCCAGCCCCAGCGACTTGAGCGCATTGGCAGCCTCAAGGCCCAGCAGCCCACCGCCGACCACCACGCCACGCCGGGCCCCGGCAGCCGAGGCGCGGATGTCGTCAAGATCGTCGAGGGTGCGGTAGACCAAGCAGGCCGTGCCCGTGGAGCCTTCGATCGGCGGTACGAACGGGTAGGAGCCGGTGGCAAGGATCAGTTGGTCATAACCGTAGCGCCCCTGGGCGGTGACCACCTCGCCCAGCGTGCGGTCGATCTCCAGCACAGCTTCGTGCAGGTGCAGGTGCACGCCGTGCTGGGCATAGAAGTCGGGCTCGCACATAGCTAGTGTCTCGGCGCTACTGCCGGCGAAGTATTCCGACAAGTGCACACGGTCATAGGCGCGCTGGCGCTCCTCGCCGAACACGCGCAGCTCGAAGCGCGCCAGGGCACCACGTTCGATCAGTTGCTCGACCAGGTGATGACCGACCATGCCGTTGCCGACAATGACCAGTCGCTCTCGTTGTCCGCCGTTCGCTGTTGCCTTCATAGCCGATCCTCGATCACGGTGTGCGGGGCGTGCCCGCGGCAAAGACAAAAAAAGGCGCCTGGAGCCGAAGCTCCAGGCGCCTTTGCCTGTACTCATCAGTGTGAGGCCCCTGTTGATCGCCGTTGATCAGTGGGGCTGTGTTGTAAACCGTTGAAAGCAGGGAGCGTGCCAAGGTCGGAATGGGTGCTGGCGCTGTCGCGTTGCAAGCCCGCTCCTGCGGGGTATGCAGCGTTGCGCGACCTGTGGCAGCGGGCGTGTCCGGCGACGGCGCCGCACGCGGCAACGCCTCAAGCCGGTGCACCCCTCCCCATCCCGGTGCACTCAATACACATCGCGTCGATAACGCTTGTTCTTGCCCAATTCCTCGACATAAGCCGCTGCCGCCTCGGCGCTCATCCGCCCGTGCTCGGCCACGACCTGGCGCAACGCAGCATCGACATCCTTGGCCATGCGCTGGGCATCGCCGCAAATGTAGAAGTACGCCCCCGCCTCCAGCCACTGCCACAGCTCGGCGCCCTGCTCGAGCATGCGCTGCTGCACGTACAGCTTCTCGGCCTGGTCACGCGAGAACGCCGTGCTCAGGCGCAGATGACCGCTGGCCTCCCAGGCCTGCAACTGCTCGCGGTAATAGAAATCGAAGGCAGCATGCTGCTCACCGAAGAACAGCCAGTTGCCGCCGGTCGCACCGCGGGCTTCGCGCTCTTCGAGAAAGGCACGAAACGGCGCGATACCGGTGCCAGGGCCGACCATGATGAGCGGTGAGGCATCGTCGTCCGGCAGTCGGAAATGCCGCGCGACCTGCGGGAAGATCGCCACCTCCAGCATTTCGGCGCGCTCGGCGAGGAAGCTTGAACTCACACCCTTTCGCTGGCCATAGCGCACGGTTGAAACGGTCAGGTGCACCTGCTGTGGATGGACCTTGGGGCTGGAGCTGATCGAGTACATGCGTGGCTGCAAGGGTTTGAGCAGGGTCAGCCAGTGCTCCAGCGACAGTTGCGGCGCGAATGCCGCGAGCACATCGGCCAACTGCCGCCCCCACAGCCACTCCTTGAGTTCGGCCTTGTGCTCGGGCAGCAGCAGCCGGCGCAGTTCACCTGCCTGCGGCGCCTGGCTGAAGGCGGCAAGCTGCTGCGACGTGACCCGGGCGATCTCCAGATGCCGCTCCATCGCCTCGGCCAACGGCATCGTCGGCAAGTCGGGCAGTTGCACGCACGTCTGGCCATCGAGCCCCATCAGGCCGAGCAGCTCCTGGACCAGCGCCGGGCAGTTGCGCGGCCAGACACCCAACGCATCGCCTGCCTCGTAGACCAGCCCGGTGCCTTGCAGGTCGAACACCACCTGGCGTGTCTCCTTTGTCGCTCCGGGCGCATTGAGCACACGGTTCTCGATGATGGGAGCCAGGCAGGGTTGCTGCTTGCCGAACACCCGCGCCGGCGGGGCTATGACGGGCGCTTCGGCCGTCGGCCCGAGCAGCGGCAGCAACGCCTGCAGCCAGGCGGCGAACGATGGGTCGAAGTCCGGTTCGCAATCGACCCGATCGAGCAGACGTCGGCCGCCCAGTTCAGCCAGGCGCTGGTCGAGCTTGCGGCCAAAGCCGCAGAACTGGTCGTAGCTGGAGTCACCCAGCGCCAGCACGGCGAAGGGCAGTGCCGCACACTGCGCCCCCTCCTCGCCCTGCAGCGCCTGCCAGAACGCCGAAGCGCAGTCAGGCGCATCGCCGTCACCAAAGGTGCTGGTGATCAGCAGCACGCTGGCGGCGCCACGCAATTGGCCGGGGCTGACTGCATCCATGCAGCTCAGCTCGACCGCCAGGCCCGCTTCGCGCAGATGGGCCGCACAGCGCTCGGCCAGCGCCTCGCCATTGCCGGTCTGCGAGGCCCACAGCACCCGATGCCGGGCGACCTCGGCCATGGCGACCGGCGCCACCACCGGCTGGGCGAACAGGCCGGCGATCAAGCCATCGACGAACAGCCGACTGGCGGGCGCCAGCGGCGCACCGGGCGGCAGGCTGGGCACACCCGGTGTACGCGCCTGCCCAAGGCCGAGCAGGAAGCCCTGCAGGTAATGACGCTCCTCGTCAGCCAGGACGGGGGCCGGCAGGCTGTCCAGGCCGAGCAGGCGAGACAGGGTGTCGGTGGGCATGGTGGCAGGCTCCGTAGGGATCGCGCAGGGCAGCTCGAGTGCCTCGATGCGTTCGCCCGCAACCCGCTCCAGGGTCACGGCGCAATGCTTGAAGGCCGGTTGCAGGGAAGTTGGATCGACCGCGTCGCAGGTCACGGCGTTGATCGCCAGTTGCTCGCCATACAGGTCGTTCCAGTGAAAAGGGGCAAAGCAGTTGCCGACCAGCACCCGCTCGCTGATGCGTGCCGGCAGCACGGCCTGGCCGCGGCGCGAGCGAATCGCCACCTGGTCCTTGTCGGCGATGCCCAGGCGTCGGGCGTCCTGCGGATTAATCTCGACGAAGGGACCGGGCTCGAGCTTGTTCAGGCTCGGCACCTTGCCGGTCTTGGTCAGGGTGTGCCACTGGTGCTGCACGCGGCCGGTGTTGAGCACCAGCGGAAAGTCGGCATCCGGCAGCTCGGCCGGCGCCAGCCAGGGCCGGGCGAAGAACCGCGCCTTGCCACTGGGCGTGGGAAAGACCAGTGCGGGGCGTTCGCCCTGGGCATCGTGCAGCAGCGCCTGGCTGCTGCCGTCGTTGAGATAGCGCAGCGGGCTGCGGTCGTCCGCGCGCCCGGGCGCACTTGGCCACTGGCGCGGTTTGTCGCGTAGCTCGGCGTAGCCGATGCCGCGCAGGTCATAGCCGGTGGCGGGGTTCCAGAAACGGCGGATCTCGTCGTACACCGCTTCGGCATCGGCATAGCTGAACGCCTCGGCATAGCCCATGGCACAAGCGATGCGGGCAATGATGCGCCAATCCTCAAGGCTTTCGCCGGGCGCTGCGACTGCACGCGGCATCAGGGTGAGGTTGCGCTCGCTGTTGATCATCACACCCTCGCCCTCGGCCCACAGCGCGGCAGGCAGGAGGATATCGGCATGGCGGTTGGTCTCGGTGTCGAGGAAAGCGTCCTGGGCGATCACCAACTGCGCCTCGTGCAGGCCGTCGATCACCTGCTGGCGGTTGGCGACGCTGGCCACCGGGTTGCTGCAGATGATCCAGCAGGCCTTCACTTCCCCGGCCTTCATCTGCTCGAACAGCGCCACCGTGCCTTCACCGCCTTCGCTGCGCAGCGCGCCCGGCGCCAGGCCCCACTGCTGCTCGACAAAAGCACGGTCGCCCGCCACCTGCGCCGAACGCTGGCCCGGCAGGCCTGGGCCCATGTAGCCCATCTCACGGCCGCCCATGGCGTTGGGCTGGCCGGTCAGCGAGAACGGTCCGCTGCCAGGACGGCAGATCGCGCCGGTGGCCAGGTGCAGGTTGCACAGCGCGTTGCTGTGCCAGGTGCCATGGATGCTCTGGTTGAGGCCCATGGTCCAGCAGCTCATCCACTCCGACGCCCCGCCGATCCAGGCAGCCGCCTGGCGGATATCGGCCTCGGCAAGGCCGGTCAGGGCCGCGACCCGCTCGGGGGTATAGTCGGCGAGAAAGGCCGGCATGTCGTCCCAGCCCTCGGTGTGGCGGGCGATGAAATCGCTGTCGGTGTGGCCGTTCTCGTGCAGCAGGTAGAGCAAGCCGTTGAGCAGGGCCAGATCACTGCCCGGGCGCACCTGCAGGAACAGGTCGGCCTTGTCGGCAGTGGCACTGCGGCGCGGGTCGACGACAATCAGCCTGGCCCCGGCCTTGACTCGGTCGAGCAGGCGCAGGAACAGGATCGGATGACAGTCGGCCATGTTGGCGCCAATGACGAAGAACACCTCGGCGCGCTCGAAATCCTGGTAGCTGCCCGGCGGGCCGTCGGCGCCCAGCGACTGCTTGTAGCCGCTGCCGGCACTGGCCATGCACAGCCGCGAGTTGGACTCGATATGGCGCGTGCGGATAAAGCCCTTGGCCAGCTTGTTGGCCAGGTACTGAGCCTCCAGCGACATCTGCCCTGACACATAGAGCGCCACGGCATCCGGCCCGTGCTGGTCGATGATCGCGCGCAGGCGTGCGGCCGATTGCGCAATGGCCTCGTCCATGCCCGTGCGCACCGGCTGCTGGCTGCGCTGCTGGCGCACGAAAGCGTGCTCCATGCGCCCGGCAGCGGACAGTGGCAGGTGTGCGGTGAGGCCCTTGGTGCACAGGCGTCCGAAGTTGCTCGGGTGCTGTTTGTCGCCGCTGACCTTGGTGACCTTGCCCTCGACCACGGTCATGACGATGCCGCACCCGACCCCGCAATACGGGCAAACGCTGCGCACCTCGCTGCTGCTCATGGGCGGTCTCCCTGAAAACGCAAAAGGCGCCGGCTACCCGGCCTGCAGGGCAAGCGGGTAACACGGCGCCTTTGTCGTGAAGATGTAGGGCCCCTCGGCGTTGAGGGGTCCGGATGCAGCTGAATCAGCAATTTGCGGGCCAGTTGCGCGATGGCGGTGGCCATGTCGCGGACAAACCCGCGCCCACAGGCCTGCGCAGCCCCAGAGGGCGGGTCGACCCGCGAAAACATCGACGCGATATCCGCCCCGTCTTGATGCCCCCGCGCACCAGAAGATGACACGACGCCCAACCGACTATATGATCCGTATACGTTTCATATACCAGGAAGACTCCCCATGGGCATCGTCAAGATCTGCGACGACCTCCACGAAGACCTGCGCATCGCCAGCGCCGCGATGTCGCGCTCGATCAACGCCCAGGCCGAACACTGGATCCGCATCGGCATGCTTGCCGAACTGCATCCCCAGGCCACTTACCAGGAACTGCTGCGCCAACTGTTGCGTCAGGAACAAGCGAATCTCAAGGAGCTGCTGCAATGAGCGAGGTGATACTCAAGAACCCGGAGCAGCTGGCACTGATGCGCAGGGCCGGGCAGTTGCTGGCACAGGTGTTCGCCGACCTCGACGGTTTCATCCGCGCCGGGGTGACCACGATGCAGATCAACGACCGCGCCGAAGCCTTCATCGTCGAGACGCTCAAGGCACGTCCGGCAAGCAAGGGCCAGTACGGCTTCCCCTATTCGCTGAACACCTCGGTGGACCACGTCGTCTGCCACGGCATGCCCAGGGTTGACGAGGTGCTGCAGGAAGGCTCGATCATCAACGTCGATATCACCCTGGAACAGGGCGGCTATATTGCCGACTCGTCGAAGATGTACCGCATCGGCGCAATCAGCGAGGAGGCCCGGCGCCTGGTCGACACCACCTACGAGGCGCTGTGGAAAGGCATCGAACAGGTGCGCCCCGGCGCCACCCTGGGCGATATCGGCCACGCCATCCAGCAGTTCGCCGAGGCGGCGGGCTACAGCGTGGTGCGCGAGTACTGCGGCCACGGCATCGGCCGGCAGATGCACGAAGCGCCGCAGGTGCTGCACTATGGCCAACGCGGCATGGGCCTGAAACTCAAGCCGGGGATGGTGTTCACCATCGAGCCGATGATCAACCAGGGCGCCCGCGGCACACGCACGCTGAAAGATGGCTGGACGGTGATCACCCGCGATGGCGGGCTGTCGGCGCAGTGGGAGCACACGGTCGCGGTGACCGAGCAGGGCTATGAAGTGCTGACGCTGCGAGCGGAAGAAGGCCGGCGTTGAGGCCTGCGTAGACGGCCCCCTTGCTGCCTCTCTACAATCGCGCCACACCCCTCGCCCCGGACACTCTTCATGGACGAATCCGCACAGCATTGGCTGCACGCCCTCTCCGCCCCGATGGCCGCACTCAACGGTGCCAGCTACACCGCCGCCGAGTACTTCGAAGGCGAAGACCAGACTGACCTGGAAAGCGGCTGGGGCATCAGCACCCGTGCCCAGTTGCTCGACGTGCTCGGCATGGCCGACAACGGCCACGCCAGCGAGATGAGCAACGCCTACTGGCAGTTCCAGCGCTGCCTGCCAAGCCAGTGGCAGGCGCTGCTCGCAACCCTGACGCCACGTGACCGGGTCAAGTACAGCTACGCCGCACGCACCTTTCCCGACTGCGGCCCGGGCGGAACCCGCGCCTGGGACATCGGACGCATGAGCTTTCTGCTGCGCGCCGGGGTGAAAAAGGGCCATATCAGCCGCGACGAAAGCCTCTACCTGCACTATCGCCTGGCCTTGCGCGCCCGCCATTACTACAACCGCTGGGACAGCTACATCGCCGGGTACCTGTTCGGCAAGGCGCTGTGGAATGTCTCCGACAGCAGCGACGAGACCTTTGCCGCCAACCTGGAGCGCCAAGGCAACGAACACTGGAATCGCTGCATTGCCCTGAACCTGAGGATCGGCGCCAACGCGCTGCTCGCCGACCTGCCCTGGGAGCTGCCGTTGCCCGAGCCGGAACGCCCGGCATCACTGGAAGAGGACTGCTGGTCATGAGTTGCTGGATTCGCCTGGGCATCGAGCCGACCCAGGACCTCGACACCATCCGCCAGGCCTACCGCGGCCGCCTGCCGACGCACCATCCGGAAACCGACCCCGAAGGCTTCCAGGCCCTGCGCGCCGCCTACGAAGAAGCGCAGCGCCTGGCGCGTGAACACGCCGAAACCGGCGCGGCGCCCGAGCAGCAAGCAGCCGACGGGCAGAGCGAAGCGTCCACCAGCGAAGCCTTCGAGGCGTTCCATGCACTGCTCGAAGACTCCACTCGCCGTTACCAACCCCAAGCCTGGCAGGACTACATCGCCCAGCTCGACGAACTGCCCCTGGAGCAACTGGAAGACCTCAGCTGGCGACTGCTGCACAACCTGCGCAACTGCGGACCGATCTCGTACCAGTGCGCGCGCCTGCTGGCCCGGCGCATGGGCTGGGCCGAGCAGTTGCTGCGCCTGGCGCCGGAGGATGCCCAGGAGATAGAAGCCTTCCTGCAACGCATCGAGGAGCCCGATCCGTTCGACACCCGCCTGATGCACAGCTGGTCGCCCGCCGCGCAACTGGAAACCCTTTGGTACTTCCGCAGCCTTGGCTACTACCATCAGGAGCGCCCGCTATTCGAGTACGCACAGTTCGCCGGATACCACACCTGCGTGGCGTTCCCTGACGACGAACACCTGGTCCAGCGTCTGACCGAACAGTTCAGCCAGGTCGGCATCGGCAGCCTCACCCTGCATGCACGCCTGCAGTTGCAGCACCAGCAGGCGCCGGACGATGTCGACCTGCTGTTCCTGCTGGCCCGCCAGGCCGACGCCCTGGGCGCCGAGCAGCAAGCCCTGGACTGCTGGCTACGGCTGTGGCGCGAACATCGCCACCCGCAGGCCGAACGCTGGCTGCTCGACCTCTGCGCGCGCTACCAGCCGCAACGCCTGCCCCTGCTGATCCAGGCCCTCGACCAGCAGAGCACACCCGAGACCTGGCCCGCCGACCTGGCCGATCCGGCACAGGTCTTGGGCAGCCCGGCACAGTCGCCGCAGACACTGGCGCGCTGGTCCGAAGCCTCGCGCCTGGGCCTTGAGGGCATCGCCGCCACCTACATCGACTGGCGCCTGGACGGCGACGACGAACTGCCGCTGCTCGCCTGGCTGTTGCCCAACCAGGAAGATCGCGAACTGCACCGCCGCTACTGGCAGGCCTGGGCCCTGCAACGCGGTGAAGCCGGCTTGCTGCGCACCATTGTCGATGAGCGCCTGGGCAACGACCCGCTCGATGCCTTGATCCTCGAGGGCTTCCAGCGCCAGGCTGCGCAGCAACTGCATTGGCTCGAACACTCACCGGTGGCGCGTGTACTGGCGGAGTACTGCGCACGTGACGAGGGGCCTGTGGAACTGCCAGAGGCGCTCAAGTCCGACGCACTGCATCCGGCCTGCCGCGAGTGGCTGCGGCGGATGCGGGTTTATTCGCCGCGAGCGCTGAGCGAGCTGAACGAACATTTCGACATGCGCCGCATGTTCACCGTGCCGTTCGGCCTGGTGCTGATGGAAGAACTGGCACTGAACGGCATCGAGCTACCGCCGATGGTCGAGGGCGAAGCACTGTGGAACTGGCATCGCCAGCAGTTGTTCATGCTGGCCACGGCGCAACAGCCGCAACGCTGGCTGGACCTGGCGCCACCGCAACTGGCCGCCCAGCTCACCTATCCGAGCGACCATCCGTTCGCCCCCCTGCACAAGGTGCTGATCGCCCGTCAGGCTCAGTTCAACGAACACAATGCCCTGCTCGGCTGGATGGACGATCGCGACCCGATGCAGGCCCTGGTTGCCAGCCGCCTGCAAACCCTGGGCTACGTGTTCGGCAGCACTCGCCTGCCCGGCGCGGTCCGCCTGCTCGAATGCCTGGAAGAAGACGTTGGCACCCTCGACGACCACCCACTGGGCTACATGCTGCTGTGCGCCGTGCTGTACCACGACCCCGAGCTCGATGCTCAACAGCGCGCCCGCTTGCGCGAGCGCCTCGAGGCACTGAACAACGACAGCCCCTGGTTCGCTCCGCTGCGCGACGGCCTGATCGCCGGCAAGGTCAAACGCCCGCCGCGCCAAGCGGTGGAGCAGGAAGAGAAGGTCGACGGCAAGCTGCTCAACGAGATCCTCGACGCCTTCAATCACCTGGTCAAATCCGCATCCCCGCCAGGCACCCGCGCCTTGATGCGCCTGCAGAAAGCCAAGGACGATCCGGACCAGGACACCGGCCTGCGCTGCGCCAGCATGGCGATACTGGCCCGCGCCGAGCGCCTGCTGATGGCTCGCGTCAGCCAGACGCCGGTGCCGTCCTGGGCGTTCTGGCGCCTGGACAGCCGCCTCAATCGCAGCGACCTGATCGCCCACGTGATCGTGCTGCTGCTCGCTGGCACGGTGCTGACCACCGCAACCAAGAGCCCGATGCTCTGGACCCTTGTCGTATTGCTGCTGTTGACATCCTTCCTGCGGCGCTTGCGCGACTTGGGCCAGGGCGTCTGGGCACTGGTGGGGCTGCTGGCCGTCAGCCGCCTGCTGCCATTCGCACCGCTGCTTCTGGTGGGGCTACCCGGCGACAAGCTGGCCAACCGCTATGGCCCTTCACCGGACGACCCCGACCAGTTGCAACTGGGCCTGCAAGTGGCCCTGCGGCGCCTGAACCATCCCTGATCAGTAGCGCAGCTCGTCCAGCGCCTGGCTCAACTGCTGGCGCTGGCGACTGATCTCGCTGGCCTGCTGGCCAGCGAGCACGGCGTTGAAGGCATCCAGCCAACTGCCGATAAGGTCGCGCTCATCCCCCAGGCTCTGCATCCAGGCGCGCTCCAGGCGAGCCAGCAGGGTGCGGTTGGGCAAGGCGTCGCGCGGGTGAATCTTCAATCTCGCCAGGCGCTCGTGGCTGGCCTGGCGGGCGTCGCTGTCCAGCCCGGTCGGGCTGCGGTCGATGCTGTGGCTGTGCTTGTGCCCGGTTTCGAGGAACGTCACGTCCACTTCGAGCAGGCCATTGATGTCGTAGCTGAAGCGCACATCCAGCGACTGCACCTGGCCGGTCGGCTGCAACGGGATCTCGAAGCTGTCGACCAGAATGTTGTCGCGCACCCATGGCCGCTCACCCTGGTACACGGCGATGCGCACCACTTTCTGTTCCGGATGGCTGCTGTAGAAGCGCTGCACACGCGAGGTGGGGATCACCGTGTTGCGTTCGATGATCGGGGTAAAGGCTCCGGACACTTCCTCGCCACGGGACGAGGCGACCCCCAGGGTGTAAGGACAGACGTCGGTCAGGATCAACTCGTCGATCGCCGAATCCCGCGCCTTGCAGGCTGCCTGGCTGGCGGCGCCAAGAGCGACGATGGTGTCCGGATCGAGGTGGCGGTACGGCAGGCGGCCGAACAGCTTGGCCACCAGTTGCTGGATCTGCGGCATGCGCGTGGCCCCACCGACCAGCACCAGGCTGTCCAGTTCGCGCGGGCTCAGGCGCGCATCACGCAGGGCCTGCTCGATGGGGGTCCGCACCCGTGCCAGCAACGGCGCCCAGATCGACTGCAACCGGGCCTGGTCGAGCACCCATTCGCGGGCCTGGCCATCGCCGCTCCAGTTCAGGGTGCGGCTGCCCTCGCCCACCTCGCGTTTCAGTTGCTCGATCGCATCATGCAGGCTCGACAGCGCCTGGGGCTCCAGGGCTTCGGCACTGAGGTTCCAGTCACGCAGGCAGGCATTGAGCAAGGCCTCGGTGAAATCCTCGCCCCCCAGATAGTTGTCACCGGTTGAAGCATGCACTTCGATCAGCGGCAAGGCGTATTCCAGCACAGTGACGTCGAAGGTCCCGCCGCCCAGGTCGAACACCAGGGTGCGCTCGAACTTCTGCTCGTGCAGCCCGTAGGCCATGGCGGCCGCGGTCGGCTCGTTGATCAGGCGCTGCACTTTCAGCCCCGCCAGCTCCGCAGCGAAGACCGTGCGCTTGCGCTGTTCGTCGCTGAAATAGGCCGGCACCGAGATCACCGCTTCGCTGACCGGGCACCCCAGATACGCTTCGGCATCCTGCTTCAACGCGCCCAGCACCAGGGCCGAGAGCTCTTCGGGGGTGAAACGGTGCTCGCCGAGCTCGAAGCGCTTGTCACTGCCCATGTAGCGCTTGAAGGCCGCAGCGGTGCGATGGGGATGGGTGGTCAGCCGGGCGCGGGCAGCGCTGCCCACCAGGATGCTGCCATCGTCGTCGACGCTGACCACCGACGGCGTCAGCACCTCGCCCACGGCGTTGGCGATCAGCTGCGCCTTGCCGTCCTGCCAGACTGCGATAAGGCTGTTGGTGGTCCCCAGGTCGATACCCAGCAGTGGGGTCGACGGCGTGGGCGTTGGAGAGGTGCTGGCATCCTGCATGGTCGGTCTCTGCTTGCAAGGTAGAGCCGGCGCGCGGCCTGCTGGCTGCATCCGGCGTGTAGGGGGATTCTGACGCAATGGGCCAGCGAGTTGAAGGCGTAGATGCGAACCCGGCGTGCCTGCTGCCCCAGGGCGGCATCAGCGACGGGAAAAATATTCATCGAACACGGGAATAGAAGCCGACACCGAGGCGTTGTTCCTGCATGGCCGATGCATAAAGCCATCATTCCCCCGAACAGATTCGAATAACCGCCAGAGGTATCTCTCATGTTGAAGAAAAGCGCACTCGTTCTTTCATTGGCTCTGACCTGCGTGTCTGGCCTGGCCTTGGCGGGCGCCCCCGCGAAGGTCGGCGACAGCGCCCTTGGCAAGGTCCTGGTCGACAGCAAAGGCCTGACCCTCTACACCTTCACCAAGGACAGCGCTGGCAAGTCGGCGTGCAACGGTCAATGTGCGCAGAATTGGCCGCCGCTGGCCGCCGGCCCCTACGCCAAGGCCGCCGATGACTACAGCGTGATTACCCGTGACGACGGCAGCAAGCAGTGGGCTTACAAAGACCAGCCACTGTACAGTTGGGTCAAGGATCAGAAGCCGGGCGATACCACCGGCGAAGGTGTCGGCCAGGTCTGGCACGTGGCCAAACCCTGAAGCTGAAACGCCCCGGGGACTGTCGACCGACAGCCCCCGGGGCGTTTTGCGAGGCACAAACAAAAAAAGCGACCCTAAGGTCGCTTTCTTTGTGGCTTCCGGGTGTTCAGTGGGCCCTGGAAGCTGGAATATGGCGCAGCGGACGGGACTCGAACCCGCGACCCC
>NZ_JBNFMU010000121.1:0-8687 GCF_049942315.1 Pseudomonas wayambapalatensis | reverse complement strand
GCAGCGGCCGTAAAACTGACACAGAGGTTTTTCAGGAAGACTTCGGTCGCCTGGTTGCACGGCCGCTGCGCGCCCGATCGCGGGACAAGCCCGCTCCTACAAGTACGCAGAGAATTCGCGGGGGCTTGGGCCCTTACTTGAGCGCCTGCTTGAAGAACGCCTGCATGTCCTTCCAGGAGCTTTCATCTGCCGCCTTGTCATAGCCGATATCCGGCCCGCCATGCGCGCCATGGCTCAAGCGGTCCGCATCGGGGTTGGTAAAGCCATGCTTGGCCCCGGGAATGCCGACGAACTGCATGTCTGCTCCGGCATCCTTCATCTCCTTCTTGAAGGCCTCGACCTGTTCGGGCGTGACCATGCTGTCGGCCTCGCCATGTTCGACCAGGATCTTCGCCCTCACCACTCCGGGCTTGGCCGGGGTCTGGGTGACCAGCGCGCCATGGAAACTCACTACGCCATCGAGCTTCTCGCCCCGGCGTGCGGCGTCGAGTACCACCTTGCCACCGAAGCAGTAGCCGACGGCGCCCAACTGGTGCTTGTTGGTGTTGGGTTGCAGCTTGAGCAGCTCGAGCCCGGCGTCGAAGCGTCGCGCCGCTGCCGCTGGATCCTTCAGCGCGGCGGCCATGAATGCCTGGGCGTCCTGCGGGTGCTCGGTGTGCTTGCCGTCGCCATACATGTCGATGGCCAGTGCGTTGTAGCCCAGCGCCGCGAGGTCGCGGGCGCGGCGCTTGGCGTAGTCGTTCAGCCCCCACCATTCATGCACCACGACGACACCGGGGCGCTTGCCCTCGATGGCGTCGTCATAGGCGTAGTAGCCGATCAGCGCAGTGCCGTCGGCGTCCTGGTAGCGGATCTCGCGGGTCTGTACCGCCGCCTGGGCGAAGGCGGCGCTGCACATCAGGGCCAGGGCAAGCAGTGAACGCATGAGGGGGTCTCCAGGAAAGATGCAGCCGTATCGGGTTCGTTCAGCCAAGGTTCAGCCGGGGTTCAGGAGCGGTTCAGGGCGCCCTGCTTACTCTAGTCCCCAGACCGAAACAGCGCACCTAACTGGAGTAACAAAGCATGAAAGCACTCAACACCCTGATGGTCGCCATGGCTGTTTGCGCCGCTGGCGTTGCCGCCACCGCCCAGGCCGACGACACCTTCGCCAGCCTGACCTACGGTCAGACCAGCGACAAAGTCCGCAAGTCCGGCCTGCTGCAGCGCAACACCGATAACCTCAACGCCGACGGCATCATCGGCAAGGACAGCACCTGGGGCCTGCGTGTCGGCCAGATCAACGATCAAGGTCGCTACTACCTGACCTACGACAACGTTTCGGGTGATCACAGCGGCGTCAAGTTGCGCCAGGAAAACCTGCTCGGCAGCTACGATGTGTTCCTGCCGATCACCGACACCACCAAGCTCTTCGGCGGCGGCAGCCTGGGCATGACCAAGCTGACCCAGACTTCGTCTGGCTACAGCCGCGATACTGACTACGGCTACGCGGTCGGCCTGCAAGCCGGCGTGCTGCAGCAGGTCACCGACAACACCTCGGTGGAACTAGGCTACCGTTACCTGCGCAGCAATGCCGCCACCGAGCTGTCGCCGCACGGTGGTCCGAAGGACGGCACCCTGCGCCTGACCAGCAGCGCCCAGACCTACCTCGCCGCCAGCTACAAGTTCTAAGGCCGAGGCTCATCGAACCGGCAGGGGTTTCCCGTGCCGGTTCGCTGTTATGCTGTGCCGGCCCTGACCGCTCGGCGGTCCGGGAGATATAGACAAAGGAGATGCGGCATGAAATTGCTGGTGGTCGAGGACGAGGCGCTGCTGCGCCATCATCTGTATACACGTCTGGGCGAGACCGGGCATGTGGTGCAGGCGGTGGGCGATGCCGAAGAGGCGCTCTACCAGGCCGAGCAGTACAACCATGACCTCGCCGTGATCGACCTGGGCTTGCCGGGCATGAGCGGGCTGGACCTGATCCGCCAGTTGCGCAGCCAGGACAAGACGTTCCCCATTCTGATTCTCACCGCCCGCGGTAACTGGCAGGACAAGGTCGAAGGCCTGGCCGCCGGTGCCGACGACTATGTGGTCAAGCCTTTCCAGTTCGAAGAGCTGGAGGCGCGCCTGAACGCGTTGCTGCGTCGCTCCAGTGGCTTTACCCAGTCGACCATCGCTGCCGGCCCGCTGGTGCTGGACCTCAATCGCAAGCAGGCGACACTGGACGAGCAGCCCTTGGCGCTGACCGCCTATGAATACCGGATCCTCGAATACCTCATGCGCCATCACCAGCAGGTGGTGGCCAAGGACCGTCTGATGGAGCAGCTCTACCCGGACGACGAGGAGCGCGATCCCAACGTCATCGAGGTATTGGTCGGCCGTTTGCGCCGCAAGCTCGAGGGCGACAACGGCTTCAAACCCATCGACACCGTGCGCGGCCTGGGCTACCTGTTCACCGAGCGCTGCCGATGATCCGTTCGCTGCGCCTGCGCCTGATGCTGGCCGCAGCGCTGCTGGCCCTGCTGTTCATGCTGGCGCTGCTGCCGGCGCTGCAGAAGGCCTTCAGCCTGGCCCTGCAGGAGTCGATCGAGCAGCGCCTGGCCTCGGATGTCACCACCATGATCTCGGCGGCGCGCATCGAGCATGGGCATCTGCAGATGCCCGAGCTGCTGCCCGACGAGCGCTACAACCTGCCCAACATGGGCCTGCTTGGCTACATCTTTGACCGCGAGGGCCGGCTGGTCTGGCGTTCACGCGCCACCGCCGACAAGCACATCAACTATCAACCCCGCTATGACGGTCGCGGCAGCGAATTCGCGCGAATCCGCCAGGACGACGGTGACGAGTTCTTCGTCTATGACGTCGAGGTCAAGCTGCTCGGTGGCAAGAGCGCAGCCTTCAGCACCGTTGCCCTGCAGCCGGTGCGCGAGTACCAGCACACCCTCGACGGCCTGCGCGAGAAACTCTACCTGGGCTTTGGCGCGGCCCTGCTGGCATTGATGGTGCTGCTCTGGGCTGGTCTGACCTGGGGGCTGCGGTCGTTGCGCCGGTTGAGTCACGAACTGGATGAAGTGGAGAGCGGCGCCCGTGAGGGGCTGAGCCGTGAGCACCCGCGCGAACTGCTGCGCCTGACCGGCTCGCTGAACCGCCTGCTGCACAGCGAGCGCGAGCAACGTCAGCGTTATCGCGACTCGCTGGATGACCTGGCACACAGCCTCAAGACCCCGCTGGCGGTGCTGCAGGGGGTTGGCGAAAGCATGGGCCAGCGCAGCGGCGAACGCGAACAGGCGCGGGTGCTGCAAAGCCAGATCGAGCGCATGAGCCAGCAGATCGACTACCAGCTGCAACGCGCCAGTCTGCGCAAGAGCGGCCTGGTGCGGCACAAGGTACGCCTTGCGCCGGTGCTCGACAGCCTTTGCAACACGCTGGACAAGGTCTATCGCGACAAGCGTGTCACCGTCACCCTGAGTGTTCCCGCGCAAGCCTGGGTGCCGATCGAAGAGGGTGCCTTGCTCGAGCTGCTCGGCAACCTGCTGGAGAACGCCTATCGGCTGTGCCTGGGGCAGGTGCGGGTGAGCCTGGAGGCGCTGCCCGGGCAGCAGGTGTTGTGCGTGGAGGATGATGGTCCGGGTGTGCCCGCAGGCCAGCGCGAACGTATCCTGCAGCGCGGCGAGCGCCTGGACCGGCAGCATCCGGGGCAGGGGATCGGGCTTGCGGTGGTCAAGGACATCATCGACAGCTTCGATGCCCGGCTTACGCTGGATGATTCGCCCCTGGGCGGGGCGGCATTCAGGATCGTGTTCAGCCTGGAGTGAGCTTGCGGGCAGGCTAGCTCCCGCAGGTGAGGCTTTCCTGCATCATGCCCCGCATCGGGCGGATTCCCGCCATCGGCCTTGTACGAATTTCGCCACCGGGCGGAAATCCGCCAACCCACCCCTGTCGATTCGCCCTGTCCTTGGGCAGAAATTTCCCGAAAACACTGGCCTTGCACCCAATCCGGGCATTTTGGCATCACCCTTGCTAATGATCTGGCAGAGGCCTGCTCAGGCAGCTCGAACACAACGACAAATCCCTCCAGGTGCAGGAGGGTTCGCGCTTTAGGTGCCTCGCCCTGGGAAGGGTGAAACGGCACACTTGAGGATAATTAAGCCATGACGAAACGTCAGCCGCTGTACAAGTCCCTGTATGTCCAGGTGATCGTTGCAATCACCATCGGTATTCTGCTCGGCCACTACTACCCCGAAACCGGTGTCGCCCTCAAACCCCTGGGTGACGGCTTCGTCAAACTGATCAAGATGGTCATCGCCCCGATCATCTTCTGCACCGTGGTCAGCGGCATCGCCGGCATGCAGAGCATGAAGTCGGTCGGCAAGACCGGCGGCTATGCACTCCTGTACTTCGAGATCGTCTCCACCATCGCCCTGATCATCGGCCTGGTCGTCGTCAACGTGGTTCAGCCTGGCGCTGGCATGCACGTCGACGTCAGCACCCTGAACGCCAGCAGCGTCGCAGCCTACGCCGCCGCCGGTGCGCAGCAGACCACCGTTGGCTTCCTGCTCAACGTCATCCCTAACACCGTGGTCGGTGCCTTCGCCAACGGCGACATCCTCCAGGTGCTGATGTTCTCGGTGCTGTTCGGCTTCGCCCTGCATCGCCTGGGCAGCTACGGCAAGCCAGTGCTCGAGCTGATCGACCGCTTCGCCCATGTCATGTTCAACATCATCAACATGATCATGAAGCTGGCGCCGGTCGGTGCCTTCGGTGCCATGGCCTTCACCATCGGCCAGTACGGCGTGGGTTCGCTGGTGCAGCTGGGCTACCTGATGGCCTGCTTCTACATCACCTGCCTGGCGTTCATCCTGATCGTCCTCGGCGGTATCTGCCGCGCCCACGGTTTCAGCGTCCTCAAGCTGATCCGCTACATCCGTGAAGAACTGCTGATCGTACTGGGTACTTCCTCCTCGGAATCGGCCCTGCCACGCATGCTGACCAAGATGGAGCGCCTGGGCGCGAAGAAATCCGTGGTTGGCCTGGTGATCCCGACCGGCTACTCGTTCAACCTGGACGGCACCTCGATCTACCTGACCATGGCTGCGGTGTTCATCGCCCAGGCCACCGATACCCCCATGGACATCACTCACCAGATCACCCTGCTGCTGGTGCTGCTGGTCGCGTCCAAAGGTGCTGCTGGCGTTACCGGTTCGGGCTTCATCGTCCTGGCCGCCACCCTGTCCGCCGTTGGCCACCTGCCAGTTGCCGGCCTTGCGCTGATCCTGGGTATCGACCGCTTCATGTCCGAAGCCCGCGCCCTGACCAACCTGATCGGCAACGCCGTTGCCACCGTGGTCGTGGCCAAGTGGGTGAAGGAACTGGACACCGACAAGCTGCAATCGGAACTGGCTTCCGGCGGTGCGCCGCTGGTCGAAACCCGTCCGACCGACGACCTGGGCGTTGCTGAAGGCCCGGCTACTCGCTGATAGCGGTTGTAGTGATGCGAAAAAGGCGACCTTCGGGTCGCCTTTTTTCATGCTCGGTTCTTGCGGTGATCAGACTGGCCCTTTCGCGGGCAAGTCGCAGCGGCGAACCGCCGCTCCCGCAGCCCTGTGGGAGCGGGCTTGCCCGCGAATGCGTTGGTTCATTCGACGCGTGTCTCGCCGCTGTACACCAGAATCTCCCGGCAGCGCCGGCACAGATAGCGCCGGCCCTGGCGCACCAGCTTGTGTCGCTGTGCGCTGAAGGGGAAGTCGCTGTCCGGGCATGGGCAGCGGTAGATGTAGCGGGTTGCCACACGGCGCTGCACCTCATAGTTGTGGCAGCGGTTGGGCGGCAGTTCGTACACCCCGCGCATGATCAGTTGCCACTCCTCGCCATGGGCCTGGATGCGGTCGCCGAACAGTTGGTGGGCGATCAGGTGGGCGACTTCATGGGCCACGGTCTGGCGCAGGAAATCATCCTGGTTCTCGCGGTACAGCTGCAGGTTGAAGCGCAGCAGGTTCTCGTGCAGATGGGCGACACCGGCCTTCTGGCCGCGCAGTTTGAAGCTGACTTCCGGGCGGGGGAAGGGGCGTTTGAAGAAGGTTTCGGCTTGCTGGTAACAGGTTTCGACGCGTTGCTTGAGTTGCTCGGGCATGGCGGGATGATTCTCCTGACGCGCCATTATGCCGCAAGCCCTGCACGCTTGCCGAGCCGCCGGTCAGCACGAAGCCAGAGGCCGCCAAAACGGCGGCCCCTGGCCCGACGCCCCAGTGTTGGTGTTTCTAATTGGTGTAGACCGGCCCCACGCCAAGCCCCCAGATGATCACGGTGGCGGCCATGATCGCCACCAGCACCACCAGGCCCACCGCCAGCACGGAGCTGGAGAACAGGAAGCCCTCGTCAGTGGGGATGTTCATGAAGGTCGGTAGCCCGACATACAGCAAGTAGACCGTGTAGCAGATGGCCGCTGTCCCCAGCAGCATGCCCAGCCACAGGTGGGGGTAGAGCGCCGCCAGGCCGCCGAGGAACAGTGGCGTGGCGGTGTAGGTGGCAAAGGCGATGCATTGCGCCATAGAGGGGTTGGCATCGTAGGTGCGCGCCATCCAGTGGATGAAGGCCCCCATCACCGCCACCCCGGCAAGCATTGCCAGGTAGGACATGACGCTCATCCATAGCGCGCTTTCCATGGTCAGCATCACCGGTGGTCGGTCACCGATCACCCAGCCGACCTGAGTGGTGCCGATAAAGGCGGACACCGCCGGAATCGCCGCCAGGATCAGGGTGTGGGTCAGGTACATGTGGCTGATGCTTTCTTCTTCGCCACGAATCTCCCGCCATTCCTGGTCGGGATGGGTAAACAGCCCCAGAACGTGATGGATCATGCCGGTCACTCCTATCGTCGTTGCCAAACGCCCCCCAAGCGGAGCGCCTGTGGCTCGAGGCCAGGCAACCGATCAAGCGGTAATATGGCCTTATGTCGCAGTATAGGAAGCAGAACCCGGCATAAACGCGGCTTTTTAGAGCAAATCGCGCTGTCGGCGGCGCTGTTGATTCTTTATCGGAATGGCCTACGCCTGTGCTCGGTTTGTGCGTAAAATAGCCGGCTTTTGTCACACCTCGCGGATCCAAGCGCTATGGGCACCCTCTCGGTCAACCAGAACAAACTGCAAAAACGCCTGCGTCGTCTCGCCGGCGAAGCCATCACCGACTACAACATGATCGAGGATGGCGACAAGGTCATGGTCTGCCTGTCCGGCGGCAAGGACAGCTACACCATGCTCGATGTTCTGCTGCACCTGCAGAAGGTGGCGCCGATTTCGTTCCAGATCGTCGCGGTGAACATGGACCAGAAGCAGCCAGGCTTCCCCGAGCATGTGCTGCCTGCCTACCTGAAGACCCTCGGCGTCGAGTACCACATCGTCGAGAAGGACACCTACTCGGTGGTCAAGGAACTGATCCCCGAAGGCAAGACCACCTGTTCGCTGTGCTCGCGCCTGCGCCGTGGCACGCTGTACACCTTCGCCGACGAGATCGGTGCGACCAAGATGGCGCTCGGTCATCACCGCGACGACATCGTCGAGACCTTCTTCCTCAACATGTTCTTCAATGGCGCGCTCAAGGGCATGCCGCCCAAGCTGCGCGCCGACGACGGCCGCAACGTGGTGATCCGTCCGCTGGCCTACTGCAGCGAGAGGGATATCCAGGCTTATTCGGACATGAAGGAATTCCCGATCATCCCGTGCAACCTGTGCGGTTCGCAGGAGAACCTGCAGCGCCAGGTGGTCAAGGACATGCTGGTGGAGTGGGAGCGCAAGCATCCGGGCCGTACCGAGAGCATCTTCCGCGCCCTGCAGAACGTCGCGCCGTCGCAACTGGCCGACCGCAACCTGTTCGACTTCACCAGCCTGAAAATCGACGAGAGCGCCACTCCGCGCTTCCTCGACGTGCTGAACATCTGAACCCATGCGCGATTACCAGTGGCTGCACGAGTACTGCCTCAATCGCTTCGGCTCGTCCAAAGCGCTCGAAGCCTTCCTGCCGCAACCGCGCACGTCGGCGCAACTGCGCGACATCACTGACGACCGCTACCTGTCGACCCTGGCCCTGCGCGTGTTCCGCGCCGGGCTCAAGCACAGCCTGGTGGACGCCAAATGGCCAGCGTTCGAGCAGGTGTTCTTCGGTTTCGACCCCGAGAAAGTGGTGCTCATGGGCGCCGAGCACCTGGAGCGCCTGATGCAGGACGAGCGCATCATCCGCCACCTGGGCAAGCTCAAGAGCGTGCCGCGCAATGCGCAGATGATCCTCGATGTAGCGAAGGAGAAGGGTAGTTTCGGTGCCTTCATCGCCGACTGGCCCGAGACCGATATCGTCGGGCTGTGGAAGTACCTGGCCAAGCATGGCAACCAGCTGGGTGGGTTGTCGGCGCCGCGCTTCCTGCGCATGGTCGGCAAGGATACCTTCATCCCCACCGAGGACATGGCCGCGGCATTGATCGCGCAGAAGGTGATCGACAAGCCGCCCACCAGCCAGCGCGACCTGGCGCTGGTGCAGCAGGCGTTCAACCAGTGGCATGAAGAGAGTGGCCGGCCGCTGTGCCAGTTGTCGGTGATGCTGGCGCATACCGTCAATCATTGAGGGTTGCGGCGCCTGCTTCGGGGGGGAAGCCAACCCTACCAAAACAAACCTCCCCCCAACACACCCCCCCACCGTCCTCTCCCCCCCCCACCCCC
>NZ_JBNFMU010000120.1:0-42021 GCF_049942315.1 Pseudomonas wayambapalatensis | reverse complement strand
CCGAGCGCGCCGAAGAGCGCCTGAAAACCCTGTTCCCCGATTACCCCGTCCTGCGCGTGGACCGCGACAGCACGTCGCGCAAGGACGCCATGCATCATTTGTTCACCACCATCCAGCGCGGCCAGCCGAGCATTCTGGTCGGCACACAGATGCTCGCGAAGGGGCATCACTTTCCGCGGGTAACCCTCGTGGCCATTCTCGATGCCGATGGCGGACTGTTCTCGGGTGATTTCCGCGCCAGCGAGCGCATGGCGCAACTGATCGTTCAGGTCGCCGGCCGTGCCGGGCGGGCCGAGGAGCCTGGCAAGGTGATCGTGCAGACCCACCTGGCCGAGCATCCACTGCTGGTGCAACTGACCGAGCAGGGCTATTTCGCCTTCGCCGAGCAGGCCCTGAGCGAGCGGCGCGCCGCTGGCCTGCCGCCCTTCTCGCACCTGGCCCTGCTGCGCGCCGAAGCGCACAAGCCCGGGCAGGCGGAAGCCTTTCTCGACGAGGCCTGCGCCGCCGCAGAGGCCGTGCTGGCCGAGCAGGGCTTGACCGGCATCGAGTTGCTTGGCCCCGTACCAGCCCCCATGGAGCGCCGCGCCGGGCGCTTCCGCGCGCAGTTGTTGATCCAGGCCAATGCCCGGGCGCCGCTGCATCGACTGATCAGCAGCTGGTTGCTAGTGTTGGAACAGATGCCGTCGGGGCGGCAGGTGCGCTGGTCGCTGGATGTGGACCCGGTCGATCTCTACTGAAGCCATGAAAGCCAGCGCAATCCTGCGCGAGCCGTAAAGGTTGGCAATCAAGCCCCGGCCACGGATAATGTTCCGTTTTTCCACCTGCGCATCGAAGCGCTGCACCGCGCTTGCGGTCGAAAAGAGAACCCGATGAAAGACACCATTCGCCAGCTGATCCAGCAAGCCCTCACCCAACTCGTCAACGAAGGTGTGTTGCCTGAAGGCCTGACGCCAGCGATCCAGGTGGAAAACGCCCGCGACAAGACCCACGGCGACTTCGCCAGCAACATCGCCATGATGCTGGCCAAACCGGCTGGCATGAAGCCGCGCGAGCTGGCCGACAAGCTGATCGCCGCCCTGCCTGCCAGCGCCGACATCAGCAAGGTCGAGATCGCCGGCCCCGGCTTCCTCAACTTCTTCCAGAACACCGACGCCCTGGCCAACCGCCTGAACGCGGCACTTGCAGACGCCCACCTGGGCGTGCGCAAGGCCGGCGCAGCGGAAAAAGTGGTCATCGACATGTCGGCGCCAAACCTGGCCAAGGAGATGCACGTCGGCCACCTGCGCTCGACCATCATCGGCGACAGCGTTGCGCGTGTACTGGAGTTCCTCGGCGACGAAGTGATCCGCCAGAACCATGTGGGCGACTGGGGCACCCAGTTCGGCATGCTGCTGGCCTACCTGGAAGAAAACCCCATCACCAGCGACGAGCTGTCGGACCTGGAAAACTTCTACCGCGCGGCGAAGAAGCGCTTCGACGAATCCGAAGACTTTGCCAACCGCGCCCGTGGGCTGGTGGTCAAGCTGCAGGCCGGCGACCCCGAGTGCATGGCGCTGTGGACGCGCTTCAAGGATATCTCGCTGTCGCACTGCCAGAAGACCTACGAACTGCTCAACGTCAAGCTGACCATGGCCGACGTGATGGGCGAAAGCGCCTATAACGCCGACCTCGCCAACGTGGTGGCCGACCTCAAGGCCAAGGGCCTGCTGGTCGAAAGCCAGGGCGCGCAGTGCGTATTCCTGGAAGAATTCAAGAACACCGAAGGCGAACCCCTGCCGGTGATCGTGCAGAAGGCCGACGGCGGCTATCTCTACGCCACCACCGACCTGGCCGCGGTGCGCTACCGCAGCAATGTGCTCAAGGCCGATCGCGCCCTGTACTTCGTCGACCAACGCCAGGCGCTGCACTTCAACCAGGTGTTCGAAGTGGCTCGCCGCGCAGGCTTCGTCGGGCACCCGATGAAAATGGAGCACATGGGCTTCGGCACCATGAACGGCGCCGATGGTCGCCCGTTCAAGACCCGCGACGGCGGCACCGTGAAGCTGATCGACCTGCTGAGCGAAGCCAAGGAACGCGCCTACGCGCTGGTCAAGGAAAAGAACCCGAGCCTGGCCGAAGACGAATTGCGTCATATCGGTGAAGTGGTCGGGATCGGCGCGGTGAAGTACGCCGACCTCTCCAAGCACCGGACCAGCGACTACAGCTTCAACTTCGAACTGATGCTCAACTTCGAAGGCAACACCGCGCCGTACCTGCTCTACGCCTACACCCGCGTGGCCGGTGTGTTCCGCAAGCTGGGCAAAGGTTTCGACGAAGTCGAGGGCGACATCGTGCTGCAGGCTGCCCACGAGCAGGACCTGGCCGCTCGCCTGGCGCAGTTCGGCGAAACGCTGAACAACGTCGCCGAAAAAGGCACCCCACACGTGCTGTGCAGCTACCTCTACGACCTGGCCGGCCTGTTCTCCAGCTTCTACGAGAACTGCCCGATCCTCGCCGCCGAAACCGCCGAACAGCAGCAGAGCCGCCTGCGCCTCGCCGCGCTGACCGGCCGCACCCTCAAGCAGGGCCTGGAACTGCTCGGCCTGGAAACCCTGGAGCGCATGTAAGTTGGCTGCCAAGAAAAAACCCGCGCCCAAGCGCGGCGCCAGCCGTCACCAGCCACCCGCCAAACAGCCGATCCCGGGCTGGGTGTGGCTGGCGGTCGGCCTGACCGTAGGCGCATTCATCGTCTTCCTGATGAAGCTCGAGCCCGGCGGCGACGACATCAAGCGTGCCAAGCCTGAACAGCAGAAGCCCGCCAAGGTCGCCGAGGCGACCAAAGGCACCGCGCCGACCACGCCGCAGCCGATCAAGCCCAAGTACGACTTCTACACGCTGCTGCCGGAGTCGGAAGTGATCGTGCCGCCCGAGGCGGTACCGGAAAAAACGCCGCCCGTGCCTGCCCAGCCGGTACAGCCCGCCACGCCGGTCACGCCAGCGGAAGCGGCAAAGATCGACACCGCCCGCGCCCAGGCGGCGCTGCTGGGCCAGACACCACCACCCGCACCACCGGTGATCAAACCCGCGGCCACGACACAGTTCTTCCTCCAGGCCGGCTCATTCCGCAAGGAGGCTGACGCCGACAAGGTGCGCGCGCAGATCATCCTGCTCGGCCAGGTGGTCAAGGTGGAATCGGGAACCGTGAAGGACGAGACCTGGTACCGCGTGCTGGTCGGCCCGTTCAGCAACCGCGAGCAGTTGACCGTGGCGCAGAAGCAGCTGGCCGGGGCAGGCTTCAACAACCTGCTGTTGCAGCAGCGACAGACCCGCCAATAACGAAAAAGGCCTTGCCGCACTGCGACAAGGCCTTTTTTCCAACGGCGTCAGCGCCGCCCGCTGTTGACCTCGGACACCTGGGTGTTGAGGGTCCAGAAGTCATACAGCACGCCAATCAGGAACAGACCGCCGGTAAACAGGTAGATGAGTGCGCTGATCCACTTGCCCTGGTAGAGCCGGTGAATGCCGAAGATACCCAGGAACGTCAGCAGCAGCCACGCCACGCTGTAGTTCACCTGCCCTGGCTGGAACCGCAGGTCAGCCTCGCGGTCCATGGACGGGATCAGGAACAGGTCGATCAGCCAGCCGATACCCAGCAGGCCCAAAGTGAAGAACCAGATGGTCCCGGTGATCGGCTTGCCGTAGTAGAAACGGTGCGAGCCGGTGAAGCCGAAGATCCACAACAGGTACCCGATGACCTTGCTGTGCGTGTCATGAAGCGGCGCACCCTGTTGATACGTATTCATTCAAAACCCTCGTGGGATAGCCGAAAATTTTCTAACGAAAAATGTGACTTTTTCGTTTTGCCCCGACGTATGGTACCCAGCCACACGACCAACGGATCAGAATTTGATCAAAAACCTGTTATAAAGTTGCGCGCCGACACCTATAAACATCCATAAAGAGCTTCAACTATGCCGCCTTTCTTCAAGACATGGCTGACCCTCTGCCTATTGTTACCCCTGGCCGCCCACGCCACCAACCGTGAGCAACGACTTCCCAACGGATTCACCGGCTACACCACCAACGCCGATGCTTCCGTGAAACGCGCTCCAGCCAAGCAGGTCAGCCTGCGCGCGCGCCCGGCCAATGCCGCCAAGAACCACGCGCTCCAGGTCGCGGCGATGTCGCCCAAGCAGAGCAGCGAAGTACTCAGCCGCGCGGTCAATGTGCTCGGCACCCCCTACCGTTGGGGCGGCAGCACGCCCGGCAAGGGCTTCGACTGCAGCGGCCTGGTCAAGTATGCGTTCAACGATGTCGCCGATGTCGACCTGCCGCGCACGTCCAATGCCATGGCCCAAGGGCATGGCGTCAAGGTGGCGCGGGACGACCTCAAGCCGGGCGACCTGATCTTCTTCAACATCAAGAGCCGTCGGGTCAATCACGTTGCCATCTACCTGGGCAACGACCGCTTCATCCACGCGCCGCGTACTGGCAAGCGGGTGAGCATCGACAGCCTCGAGAAGCCTTACTGGCAGAAGCACTACGTGGTTGCCAAGCGGGTGCTGCCCAAGGAGCAACAGGCGCTGCGCCTGGCCAAGCGCTGATCTGGATACTCAGGGGCTCACTGGACTCTTCGCGGGCAAGCCCGCTCCCACGAAGAGCGGTGAGGTATCTGTAGGGCTTGCTTCACCCTGCCCCCTGAATCACCCCTCGCGCCACCAGCGCCTGCATCGCCCCTTCCATCGTCACCATCCCCTGCGCCGCACCGGTCTGCATCACCGACTGCAACTGCGCCACGCGCCCCTCGCGAATCAGGTTGCGCACCGCAGGCGTCGCCACCAATACCTCCCGCGCCGCCACGCGACCGCCGCCCACCCGCCGCACCAGCACCTGCGCCACCACCAGACGCAACGACTCGGCCAGCATGGCGCGCACCAGTGGCTTCTCTTCGGCGGCGAAGACATCCACCAGACGATCGACACTGCTCGCGGCTGTTCGCGTATGCACCGTGGCCAGCACCAGATGCCCGGTCTGCGCCGCTCGCAGCGCCAGACGGATGGTTTCCAGGTCACGCAATTCACCGATCATGATCACATCCGGATCCTGGCGCAGGGCACTGCGCAATCCCTGGGCAAAGTCACGGCTATGGCGACCGATCTCACGCTGATTGATCAGGCAACGCTCGGCGCGGTGTACGAATTCCACCGGATCCTCCAATGTGAGGATATGGTTTGAGCGCTCACGATCAAGCTGCGCGATCAACGCAGCCAGGGTACTGGACTTGCCACTGCCGGTCGGACCACCTACCAGCACCAGGCCATCACGGCTCTCGGCAATGGCTCGAAACACTTCCGTGAGGTCGAGTTCTTCGACCGTCGGCACCTGTGCAGGTATCAGCCGCAAGCTCGCGGCCAGCCCCCGATACTGTCTGTACAGGTTCAGACGAAAACGCCCAAGCCCAGGCAAATCAAGGGCCAGGTCGATTTCGTCACCTGCCAGCCATTGGTGCAGATGAGGCGCATCGAGCCAAGCCGCCATGCCTTGCTCGATCATTTCACTTTGCAGCACGGGCAACGCCAGGCGCTGCAATTCGCCGTCCAGACGCCACAGCGGCGCCTCGCCCGCAGCCAGGTGCAGGTCCGAAGCCCCCGCCGCCACGGCCCGGGCCAGCAGGTCGGTCACATCCATGAGACTCCCCAAAGGCCATCAAGCAGGTAGAATGCCGCACACCACTGAGCTGCCGGCATCGATCCATGTCCACCCTAGCAGACAACCTTCGCGCTATCAGCGAACGCATCGACAACGCGGCCCGAGCCGCCGGACGCGACACCGCCAGCGTGCACCTGCTGGCCGTGAGCAAGACCAAGCCCGCCAGCGCCATTCGCGAAATCCACGCCGCTGGCGTACGCGACGTCGGCGAGAACTACCTGCAGGAAGCCCTGGCCAAGCAGGATGAATTGCGCGACCTGCCCTTGATCTGGCACTTCATCGGCCCCATCCAGTCGAACAAGACCAAGGCCATTGCCGAACACTTCGACTGGGTACACAGCGTGGATCGCCTGAAAATCGCCCAACGCCTGAGCGAGCAGCGCCCCAGCGGCCTGCCGGCGCTGAACGTCTGCCTGCAGGTGAACGTCAGCGGCGAAGACAGCAAATCCGGCTGCACCCCGGTCGACCTGCCGGCACTGGCCCAGGCCGTGGCCAAGCTGCCCAACCTGCGCCTGCGCGGGCTGATGGCGATTCCCGAGCCCAGCGACGACCGCGCCACCCAGGAGGCCGCCTTCGCCTGCCTGCGCCAGTTGCAGGAAAGCCTCGGCCTTGGCCTGGACACGCTGTCCATGGGCATGAGCCACGACCTGGAGGCGGCCATCGCCCAGGGGGCGACCTGGGTCCGTATCGGCACCGCCCTGTTCGGCGCCCGCGACTACGGGCAGCCCTGATTCCATGCTTTACTCACTCTCTCCTTCAAGGACCTGACATGAGCAAGACTCGTATTGCCTTCATCGGCGCCGGCAACATGGCCGCCAGCCTGATCGGCGGCCTGCGCGCCCAGGGCCTGGACGCCGCGCAGATCCGCGCCAGCGACCCGGGTGCCGAGACCCGCGCCCGGATCAATGCCGAGCACGGCATCGAAACCTTCGAAAACAACGCCCAGGCCATCGATGGCGCGGATGTGATCGTGCTGGCGGTCAAGCCACAGGTCATGAAGGCCGTGTGCGAAACTCTGAAGCCAAGCCTCAAGGCCGGCCAACTGGTGGTGTCCATCGCCGCCGGCATCACCTGCCAGAGCCTGCAGAGCTGGCTGGGCGAGATCCCGGTGGTGCGCTGCATGCCCAACACGCCATCGCTGCTGCGCCAGGGCGCCAGCGGCTTGTACGCCACTGCACAGGTCTCCGGCGAACAACGCCAGCAGGCAGAGCAACTGCTGACTGCGGTCGGCACCGCCCTGTGGCTGGAACAGGAACAGCAACTGGACGCCGTGACCGCGGTCTCCGGCAGCGGCCCCGCGTATTTCTTCCTGCTGATCGAGGCCATGACCGCTGCGGGCGAAAAGCTCGGCCTGCCGCGTGAAACCGCCTCGCAACTGACCCTGCAGACCGCCCTGGGCGCCGCGCACATGGCGGTTTCCAGCGATGTCGATGCCGCCGAACTGCGCCGTCGCGTCACCTCTCCAGCCGGGACCACCGAAGCGGCGATCAAGTCGTTCCAGGCCAACGGTTTCGAGGCCATCGTCGAGCAGGCGCTGCAGGCTGCGGCCACGCGCTCCGCCGAGCTGGCCGAACAATTGGGCAAATAAGGAGCTGTCGATGAATGCATTGTCCGGCGCCGCGATCTTCGTGGTGCAAACCCTGGTCAGCCTGTACCTGGTGATCGTCCTGCTGCGCTTCGTGCTGCAACTGGTCAAGGCCGACTTCTACAACCCGCTGAGCCAGTTCGCCGTGCGCGCCACCCAGCCGCTGCTCAAGCCGATCCGCCGGGTCATTCCCAGCATCGCTGGCCTGGACACCTCTTCGCTGCTGCTGGCGATCGTGATCCAGGCACTGCTGATGGCCTTCGTGCTGATGGTCACCTACGGCACCTTCGGCGACATCCTGCACCTGCTGATGTGGGCAATTCTCGGCATCACCTCGCTGTTCCTGAAGATTTTCTGGGTCGCGATGATCGTCATGGTGATCGTCTCCTGGGTCGCGCCGAACAGCCACAATCCCGCCGCCGAACTGGCCTACCAGATCAGCGAGCCGGTGCTGGCGCCGTTCCGTCGCCTGGTGCCCAACCTCGGCGGCATGGATATTTCGCCGATCTTCGCCTTCATCGCCATCCAGGTGATCCAGTCGTTCCTGATGCCACAACTGGCTGCCTATGCCGGCATGCCGCAAGAGCTGTGGCGGATGATCTGACCCACCGCGCCATCCAGCGGCAGCCTTTGCTTGCCGCTGGGGGTAGCGCTCTTTAGACTTACGCCTCCGTCAAGCGTGAGCAGGGTCGATGTCCACTGTCTTTCCCGAAGATTCCGTCGGTCTGGTAACCCCCCAGATCGCCCGGTTCGATGAACCGCTGGCCCTGGCCTGTGGCCGCGCCCTGGCCTCGTACGAACTCATCTACGAAACCTATGGCCAGCTCAACGCCAGCGCCAGCAATGCCGTGCTGATCTGCCACGCACTGTCCGGTCACCACCACGCCGCCGGCTACCATGCCGACACCGACCGCAAGCCGGGCTGGTGGGACAGCTGCATCGGCCCGGGCAAGCCGATCGATACCAATCGTTTCTTCGTGGTCAGCCTGAACAACCTGGGCGGCTGCAATGGCAGCACCGGCCCGAGCAGCATCAACCCGGCCACCGGCAAGCCCTATGGCGCGGACTTCCCGGTGCTGACCGTGGAAGACTGGGTACACAGCCAGGCCCGCCTGGCCGACCGCCTCGGCATCCAGACCTGGGCCGCCATCGTCGGCGGCAGCCTCGGCGGCATGCAAGCGCTGCAGTGGACCATCACCTACCCCGATCGCGTGCGCCACTGCGTGGACATCGCCTCGGCACCCAAGCTGTCGGCACAGAACATCGCCTTCAACGAAGTGGCACGCCAGGCTATCCTCACCGACCCCGAATTCCACGGCGGCTCATTCCAGGACCAGGGCGTGATCCCCAAGCGCGGGCTGATGCTGGCGCGCATGGTCGGGCACATCACCTACCTGTCCGACGATTCGATGGGCGAGAAATTCGGCCGCGAGCTCAAGAGCGACAAGCTCAACTACGACTTCCACAGCGTCGAGTTCCAGGTCGAGAGCTACCTGCGCTATCAGGGCGAGGAGTTTTCGGGGCGCTTCGACGCCAACACCTACCTGCTGATGACCAAGGCGCTGGACTACTTCGACCCGGCCGCCGCCCACGATGGCGACCTGGCCGCCACGCTGGCGCATGTCACGGCGCATTACTGCATCATGTCGTTCACCACCGACTGGCGCTTCTCGCCAGCCCGCTCGCGCGAGATCGTCGATGCCCTGATGGCTGCGCGCAAGAACGTCTGCTACCTGGACATCGACTCGCCCTACGGCCACGACGCCTTCCTCATCCCGACCCCGCGCTACATGCAGGGTTTCGCGAACTACATGAACCGCATCACCCTCTGAGGACCGCATGAGAGCCGACCTGGAAATCATCCACGACTGGATCCCCGCCGGCAGCCGGGTACTCGACCTGGGCTGCGGTAACGGCGAACTGCTGGCCTCGCTGCGTGATCGCAAGAACGTCACCGGCTATGGCCTGGAAATCGACGCCGACAACATCGCCGAGTGCGTGAGCAAGGGCGTCAACGTCATCGAACAAGACCTGGACAAAGGCCTGGGCAACTTTGCCAGCAACAGCTTCGACGTGGTGGTCATGACCCAGGCCCTGCAGGCGGTGGAGTACCCCGACCGCATTCTCGACGAAATGCTGCGGGTCGGTCGCCAGTGCATCATCACCTTCCCCAACTTCGGCCACTGGCGCTGCCGCTGGTACCTGGCCACCAAGGGGCGCATGCCGGTGTCGGACTTCATGCCATACACCTGGTACAACACCCCGAACATCCACTTCTGCACCTTCGAAGACTTCGAGAACCTGTGCCGCGAGCGCAACGCCAAGGTGCTCGACCGCCTCGCTGTCGACCATCTGCACCGCAACGGGTGGGGCGGCCGGCTTTGGCCTAATCTTCTGGGAGAGATCGGCATCTATCGGGTCAGCAGTCCTGGGCTGCAAGAGCATCAGGTCGCGGTCTGATCCACCTATCGGAGGAATGGCACCATGCGTCGTCTCGCACTTTTGCTGATCAGCCTGTGCCTGGCATGGCCAGTGCTGGCTGCCGATGCCGCCCGTCCCGAGCGCAAGCAGGACTTCGGCGACGTCACGGTGCACTACAGCGCCTTCACCTCGAGCATGCTGCAGCCGGACATCGCCGCAGCCACCGGCCTTGTCCGCAGCAAGAACCAGGGCGTGCTCAACATCGCCGTGCTCAAGGCCGGCAAGCCTGGCACGGCGGTGGTCAGCGGCACGGTCAAGGATCTCACCGGCCGCAGCAGCCCGCTGTCGTTCAGGCAGATCACCGACCAGGGTGCGGTGTACTACATCGCCCAGTTCAAGATCGCACAGGCTGAAACCCTGACCTTCGACCTCAACATCGAAACCGGCGGCGTCAGCCACACACTCAGCTTCAACCAGGAAGTGTTCCCAGGCGAATGATGAATTTCCAGCAACTCGTATTGGCCAGCCACAATGCCGGCAAACTGAAAGAACTCCAGGCCATGCTTGGCGGTTCCGTGCAACTGCGCTCGATCGGCGAATTCAGCCAGGTCGAGCCGGAGGAGACCGGCTTGTCATTCGTCGAGAACGCCATCCTCAAGGCTCGCAACGCCGCGCGCCTCTCCGGCCTGCCGGCACTGGCCGACGACTCGGGCCTGGCGGTGGACTTCCTGGGCGGCGCACCGGGCATCTACTCGGCCCGCTACGCCGACGGCAAGGGTGATGCGGCGAACAACGCCAAGCTGCTCGACGCCCTGAAGGATGTGCCCGAGGGGCAGCGTGGCGCGCAGTTCGTCTGCGTCCTGGCCCTGGTACGCCATGCCGACGACCCTCTGCCGATCCTCTGCGAAGGCCTGTGGCACGGCAGCATTCTGTTCGAGGCCAGCGGCGAGCATGGCTTCGGCTATGACCCATTGTTCTGGGTGCCGGAGCGCAACTGCTCCAGCGCCGACCTCGCACCGCTCGAGAAGAACCAGCTCAGCCATCGCGCCCGCGCCATGGCCCTGCTGCGTCAGCGTCTGGGCCTGGCATGACCGAACAGCCGTCCCTGCAGCCGGCGGGTCTGATCCTTCCAGAACTCCCGCCGCTGTCGCTGTACATCCACATTCCCTGGTGTGTGCGCAAGTGCCCCTATTGCGACTTCAACTCGCACCAGGCCGGCCCGACGCTGCCTGAAGACGACTACATCGACGCCCTGCTCGCCGACCTGGAGCAGGAACTGCCTGCGGTGCAGGGCCGCCCGATCAGCACGATCTTCTTCGGCGGCGGCACGCCAAGCCTGTTCAGTGCCGCCTCGCTGGGTCGCCTGCTGCGCGGTATCGAGCAACGTATCCCGTTCGCCCCGGACATCGAGATCACCCTCGAAGCCAACCCCGGCACCTTCGAGCAGGACAAGTTCAAGGCCTACCGCCAGACCGGCATCAACCGTCTGTCCATCGGTGTGCAGAGCTTCCAGCCGGCCAAGCTGGAAAAACTCGGGCGTATCCACAACGGCGATGAAGCCGTGCGCGCGGCAGACATGGCCCGCGCGGCAGGTTTCGACAACTTCAATCTGGACCTGATGCACGGCCTGCCGGACCAGTCGCTGGACGAAGCGCTGGGTGACCTGCGCCAGGCCATCGCACTCGCGCCTACGCACTTGTCGTGGTACCAGCTCACCCTGGAACCGAACACCGTATTCTGGAACCAGCCGCCCGAACTGCCCGAGGACGACATCCTCTGGGACATCCAGGAAGCCGGCCAGACGCTGATGGCCGACCACGGCTATCGCCAGTACGAAGTTTCGGCCTACGCCCAGCCAGGACGCGCGGCACGGCACAATCTCAACTATTGGCGCTTCGGCGATTTCATCGGCATCGGCGCGGGGGCGCACGGCAAGCTGTCGTTCCCGGACGGGCGTATCCTGCGCACCTGGAAGACCCGCCTGCCCAAGGACTACCTCAACCCGGCGAAACCCTTCAAAGCGGGCGAGAAGCTGCTGCCCGCCGATGAGCTACCGTTCGAATTCCTGATGAATGCCCTGCGTCTGACCGATGGCGTGGAGGCCGAGCTGTTCACCCGACGCACCGGCCTGCCGCTGGCACGGTTGGCAGAAGCTCGCCGTGGGGCCGAACAAAAGGGCCTTCTGCAGGTCGAACCCGATCGACTGGCGGCCACACCGCGGGGCCAGTTGTTCCTCAACGACCTGCTGCAGTACTTCTTGAATTAAGGATGACCCATGGACCTGGTACTTGACCTGCTCTCGACCGTTTCCCGCTGGAGCCGCAGCAACCTCTCGGAGATTTCCCTGGCACTCGTAGGGTGCTTGCTGGTGTTGTTCGGCACCGACCTCAAGGGCTGGGTCGACCAGCGCCTGGGCGGCCTCGCCGGCGCCCTGCGCGTGCCGTTCATGGCGCTGCTGGTGATGATCGGCAGCGGTGCGGCGCTGATCTATGCCACGCCCTGGGTGGTGAAGGCGCTGGCGCAATTCAACAACTATGCGTTGGCGCCAGTGCTGCTGGTGGTGCTGGTACTCATCGGGGTGGTAGCCGACCGCCGCGGGTAACAGGCCGCAAAATGAAAAAACGCCCATTCCAGGGCGTTTTTTTCAGTCCAGCTTCTCGAACTTGAGGTCCCAGACCCCGTGCCCGAGCCGCTCGCCGCGGCGCTCGAACTTGGTGATCGGACGCTCCTCGGGGCGTGGCACGTAAGCACCATCCGCCGCCTGGTTGCGATAGCCCGGCGCGACCTTCATCACCTCCAGCATGTGCTCGGCATAGGGTTCCCAGTCGGTGGCCATATGGAACACGCCGCCCACCTTGAGCTTGCGCCGTACCAGCTCGGCGAACTCGGGCTGGACGATGCGGCGCTTGTGGTGTCGCGCCTTGTGCCAAGGATCGGGGAAGAACAGCATCAGGCGGTCGAGGCTGTTGTCGGCGACACAGCGGTTGAGCACCTCGATGGCATCGCAGTCGTACACCCGCAGGTTCTTCAGCCCTTGGGTCAGCACGCCGTTGAGCAGCGCACCAACACCTGGGCGGTGCACTTCCACGCCGATGAAGTCCAGCTCAGGCGAAGCAGCGGCCATCTCCAGCAGCGAGTGGCCCATGCCGAAGCCGATCTCCAGGGTGCGCGGCGCCGAGCGCCCGAACACCTGGTCGTAGTCTACCGGGCTCTCGGCCAACGGCAGGATGAACAGGGGGCCGCCCTGGTCCAGGCCGCGTTGCTGGCCTTCGGTCATGCGGCCTGCGCGCATCACGAAACTCTTGATGCGGCGGTGCGGGCGCTCTTCGCCGTCGGCAGTGATCGGCGTTTCTTGCGATTCAGTCATCGGGGGCTCTTACTTGATCAGACCTTCCAGCGGCGAGGACGCGCTGGCATAGAGTTTCTTAGGCATGCGCCCGGCGAGGTACGCCATGCGGCCGGCAAGGATCGCGTGCTTCATGGCCTCGGCCATCAGCACCGGTTGCTGCGCGTGGGCGATTGCCGAGTTCATCAGCACCGCTTCGCAGCCCATTTCCATGGCGATGGTGGCGTCGGAGGCGGTACCCACGCCGGCATCGACCAGCACCGGTACTTTCGATTCTTCGAGGATGATCTGCAGGTTGTACGGGTTGCAGATCCCGAGACCTGTGCCGATCAGGCCAGCCAGTGGCATCACCGCGATGCAGCCGGCTTCGGCCAGCTGACGGGCGATGATCGGATCATCGCTGGTGTAGACCATCACGTCGAAACCTTCCTTGACCAGCACTTCGGCGGCCTTGAGGGTTTCGATGACGTTGGGGAACAGGGTTTTCTGGTCGGCCAGCACTTCCAGCTTCACCAGGGTACGGCTCTCGTGGGACTTGTGCCCTTCGAGCAGCTCACGGGCCAGGCGGCAGGTACGCACCGCTTCAACGGCATCGAAGCAGCCTGCGGTGTTCGGCAGGATGGTGTACTTGTCGGGCGACAACACGTCGAGCAGGTTCGGCTCGCCCGCATTCTGGCCGAGGTTGGTGCGGCGCACGGCTACGGTGACGATCTCGGCACCCGAGGCCTCGGTGGCCAGGCGGGTTTCTTCCATGTCACGGTATTTGCCGGTACCCACCAGCAGGCGCGACTGGAAAGTGCGCCCGGCCAGGACGAAAGGCTTGTCGCTGCGAACGTTGCTCATCGATGTTCCTCTGCAAAGGTTACGGGGCTTACGGGTGACTTGCCGGGGCGCGCTCAACCGCCGCCGATGGCGTGGACCACTTCGACCTGGTCACCCTCGTTCAACAGGGTGCTTTCGTGCTGGCTGCGCGGCACGATGTCCAGGTTCAGTTCCACCGCCACACGACGCCCGACCAGCTCCAGCCGGCTCAACAGGGCCGCGACGCTCTCGCCCGCAGGCAGTTCGTAAGGTTCACCGTTCAGTTGAATGCGCATGCGCACGGCCACCATCGTTCATTGGGGCCCGCATTCTAGCCCCGATCAGCCTTGCAACCCAAGGGCGACGCGCGCCATTAGTCGCGATTCTCGACCGCTTGGTCAGCCCAGGCGCCAGGCTGCCAGCCCCAGGCACAGCCAGCCGGCGAGGAAGCACAGGCCGCCGATGGGGGTGATGATGCCAAGCTTGCCCAACCCGGTGAGGGTCAGCACGTAAAGGCTGCCGGAAAACAGCAGGATACCGACTGCGAACAGCCCGCCCGCCCAACCGACCAGGCGGCCCGGCAAGTGCACCGAAAGCAGCGCGACCGCCAGGATCGCCAGGGCATGGACCAGTTGATACGTAACGCCGGTGTGGAAGATCGCCAGGTAATCGGCGGTAAGACGGTTCTTCAGGCCGTGTGCGGCAAAGGCACCCAGGGCCACACCCGTAAAGCCAAAGAACGCGGCGAGCATCAGGAAGCTGCGAAGCATGGGACGACTCCTCGAGACGGGTCTGTATAATGGCCCGTTCCATCGGTCCGGCCAAGCTATCGACATGCTGTCATCCCTGATCCGCCGTCTCGCCCGCGCCCTGCTCTGGTTCGCCGCCGGCAGCATCGTGCTGGTGCTGGTGCTGCGCTGGGTGCCGCCACCGGGCACCGCACTGATGGTCGAACGCAAGGTGCAGTCCTGGTTCAGTGGTGAGCCGATCGACCTGCAGCGCGACTGGACGCCCTGGGATGAGATCTCCGATGACCTCAAGGTAGCCGTCATCGCGGGCGAGGACCAGCGTTTCGCCAGCCACTGGGGGTTCGACATCCCCGCGATCCAGGCCGCGCTGGCCCATAACGAGCGCGGCGGCAGTATCCGCGGCGCCAGCACACTCTCCCAGCAAGTGGCGAAGAACCTGTTCCTGTGGTCCGGGCGCAGCTGGTTTCGCAAAGGTCTGGAAGCCTGGTTCACCGGCCTGATGGAGCTGTTCTGGTCGAAAGAGCGAATCCTCGAGGTCTATCTAAACAGCGCCGAATGGGGCCCGGGCGTATTCGGCGCCCAGGCAGCGGCGCGCTATCACTTCGGCGTCGACGCCAGCCGCCTCACGCGCCAGCAGGCCAGCCAGCTTGCGGCAGTGCTGCCCAGCCCGCTCAAGTGGAGCGCCAGCCGCCCGAGTACCTATGTCGCCAGCCGGGCGGGGTGGATTCGACGGCAGATGAGCCAGCTCGGGGGCACCAGCTACCTGATGCAACTGGAGAGCGCGCGCAAGCCTTGATGCTCCTGAAGCCCCGCGTGCCCCACAAAAAAGCCGCCTGCCCCGCGAGGGACAGGCGGCTTTTCAGTCAGGGCGCCGATCAGACCGTGATCAGTGCCTTGACCTTGCTCATCGCGTTCTTCTCGAGCTGACGAATCCGCTCGGCCGACACACTGTACTTCTCTGCCAGCTCGTGCAGCGTGGCCTTTTCCTCGGCCAGCCAGCGCTGATAGAGAATGTCGCGGCTGCGCTCGTCCAGGCCACTGAGCGCCTCATGCAGGTTGCTGTTGGAGTTATCGCTCCAATCGGCATCCTCCAGCTGCATGGCCGGATCGTAGCGGTGATCTTCAAGATAGTGCGCAGGCGACTGGAAGGCGCTGTCGTCGTCGGCATCGGCTGCCGGGTCGAAGGCCATGTCCTGACCGCTCAGGCGGCTTTCCATCTCGCGCACTTCCCGAGGCTCGACGCCCAGGCTTTCGGCGACACGGTGCACTTCGTCGTTGTTCAGCCAGGCCAGACGCTTCTTCTGGCTGCGCAGGTTGAAGAACAGCTTGCGCTGCGCCTTGGTGGTGGCGACCTTGACGATGCGCCAGTTGCGCAGGATGAACTCGTGGATCTCAGCCTTGATCCAGTGCACGGCGAAGGATACCAGGCGCACACCCATCTCGGGGTTGAAGCGCTTGACCGCCTTCATCAGGCCAACGTTGCCTTCCTGGATCAGGTCGGCCTGGGCCAGACCGTAGCCGGCGTAGCTACGGGCGATATGTACGACGAAACGCAGGTGGGCCATCACCATTTGCCGAGCGGCCTCAAGATCCTGCTCATAATAGAGACGCTCAGCCAGTTCACGCTCCTGCTCGACCGTCAGCAGCGGAATGCTGTTGACCGTGTGCACGTAGGCTTCCAGGTTTGCACCGGGCACCAGGGCATAGGCAGGTTGCAACGAAGTGGTCATTCAAGTACCTCCGACTCACTGGACTCGTGCCTTGTGGGCACTGCCATCATTGACCCGGAACCACGAAACAAGTTCCTGGATGAAAAAAAGTCAATGCTGGCAAGAAAGCATTATCGCGGTGCGAGCTCGTTCAAGTGGCGAGCGACCGCAATCCAAGCACCGATATACCCCAAGAGTACTGCACCAATCAAGAGTGACAGACCATCGGAGCCTGGCACCCCACCCAGGGCGAAGTCACTGTTGTACAGCCCGGAAAGCCCGACAACCGCGTCGTTCAGCCAGTTCAGGCCAAACGCCAGGATACCCCAGGCCAGCACGCCCGCACCCAGGCCATACAAGGCTCCCATGTAGAGGAAGGGGCGGCGTACGTAGCTGTCGGTGCCGCCGACCAGCTTGATCACTTCGATCTCGACACGGCGGTTCTCGATGTGCAGGCGAATTGTGTTACCAATTACCAAAAGCAGTGCGGAAATCAGCATGACCGCCAGGCCGAAGACAAAACGGTCACCCAACTTGAGAATCGCCGCCAGGCGCTCGACCCAAACCAGATCCAACTGCGCCACTTCGACCCGCGGCAACTCAGACAGGCGCTGGCGCAAGGCTTCGAGCGCCGGCTTGTCGACTTCGGTCGGCGTCACCACCACCACACCGGGCAGCGGGTTGTCCGGCAACTCGCGCAAGGCCTCGCCCAGGCCGGATTGCTGCTGGAACTCCTGCAGCGCCTGCTCGCGGCTGACATAGGTCGCCTCGGCCACGCCGGGCATGCCCTTGATCTCATCGCGCAGCGCTTCACCCTCCTTGCTGCCCGCGTCAAGCTTGAGGTAGAGCGAAATCTGCGCCGCGCGCTGCCAGGAGCCGCCGAGCTTCTCGACATTCTTCAGCAGCAGCGACAGGCCCATGGGCATGCTCAGTGCCACAGCCATCACCAGACAGGTGAAGAAGCTGCCGATCGGCTGCTTGCCCAGGCGGCGAAGGCTGTCGGCAAGGCTGGCGCGATGGCTTTCCAGCCAGGCGTTCAACAGAGTGCGGAAATCCGGGCCATCGTCGTCGTGGCCGCCGCGCTGTTTTTCCGGTTTCGGGTCGGCGGCCTTGGGCGCAACACGCTCGGAGACCTTTGGCGTACGCGTAGTGCTCATTGTCCGGCCTCCCCATCGCCGATCAGTCGTCCGCGCTGAAGCGTCAGCATGCGGTGACGCATGCGCGCGATCAGCGCCAGGTCGTGGCTGGCGATCAGCACCGTGGTGCCCAGGCGGTTGATGTCTTCGAACACGCCCATGATCTCTGCGGCCAGCCGCGGGTCGAGGTTACCGGTGGGTTCGTCCGCCAGCAGCAGCGCCGGCTGGTGAACGATGGCGCGGGCGATGCCCACACGTTGCTGCTGCCCGGTCGACAGATCAGCAGGGAACAGCTCGCCCTTGTCCGACAGCGACACGCGCTCCAGCGCCGAATCCACGCGCTTGGCGATCTCCACCTTGGACAGGCCGAGGATCTGCAGCGGCAACGCGATGTTGTTGAACACGGTGCGGTCGAACAGCAACTGGTGGTTCTGGAACACCACGCCGATCTGGCGGCGCAGGAACGGGATCTGCGCATTGCTGATCTGGCCCAGGTCCTGGCCGGCCAGCAGCAGCTTGCCGCTGGTCGGACGCTCCATCGCCAGCAGCAGGCGCAGCAAGGTGCTCTTGCCCGCGCCGGAGTGGCCGGTGACGAACAGGAATTCGCCCCGGCGTGCCCGGAAGCTCAGCTCATGCAGGCCGACATGGCCATTGGGGTAGCGCTTGGCGACCTGCTCGAATCGGATCATGGGTGCTCACGCTCGGCAAACAGGGCTTTGACGAAGGGTTCGGCCTCGAAGGTGCGCAGATCGTCGATACCCTCACCGACCCCGATGAAGCGGATCGGCAGGCTGAACTGCTTGGCCAGGGCGAAGATCACACCGCCCTTGGCGGTGCCGTCCAGCTTGGTCAGGGCCAGGCCGGTCAGCTCGACGCTCTGGTTGAAGTACTTGGCCTGGCTGATGGCGTTTTGTCCGGTCCCTGCGTCCAGCACCAGCAGGACCTCATGCGGCGCGTCGGCATCCAGCTTGCCGATGACCCGACGGACCTTTTTCAGCTCCTCCATCAGGTTATCCTTGGTGTGCAGACGCCCGGCGGTGTCGGCGATCAGCACGTCGGCGCCACGGGCCTTGGCGGCCTGTACGGCATCGAAGATCACCGAGGCCGAGTCGGCGCCGGTGTGCTGGGCGATCACCGGGATCTGGTTGCGCTCGCCCCAGACCTGCAACTGCTCCACCGCAGCCGCACGGAAGGTATCACCGGCAGCGAGCATGACCTTCTTGCCTTCGAGCTGCAGCTTCTTGGCCAGCTTGCCGATGGTGGTGGTCTTGCCCGCGCCGTTCACGCCGACGACAAGGATCACATAGGGCTTGCTCCGGGCTTCGATCTTCAGAGGCTGCTCGACCGGGCGCAGCAGCGCGGCCAGCTCTTCCTGCAGCGACTTGTACAGCGCATCGGCGTCTGCCAACTGTTTGCGGGCGACTTTCTGCGTGAGGTTCTGGACGATCAGCGAAGTAGCCTCGACGCCCACGTCGGCAGTGAGCAGGCGAGTTTCGATCTCGTCGAGCAGGTCGTCGTCGATGACTTTCTTGCCCAGGAACAGGCTGGCCATGCCTTCGCCAATACTGGCGCTGGTCTTGGACAGGCCCTGCTTGAGGCGGGCGAAGAAGCCGGGCCTGGACTGCTCGGTGGCGGCAACGGCGGGTTCTGGCTCGGCCAGGGCAGGCTCGGGCGCCACCGGTGCAGGCGCAGGCGTGACAACTACTGGCTCAGGCTCGATGACAACCGCCGCCACAGGTTCAGGGATCGCGACAGGGCGCTCGGGAATGGCTGGCGGTTCGCTCGGTTCCAGGTCAGGGACCAGCGCCACGGGTTCCTCGGCGACAGGCAATACCAGATTGCTGACTGGTGGAGGGGTTTCGACCTCGACAGGCTGCGCAGGCGTTGCCTGGGGAGCCTCTGCCGGTGCTGGCACTTCATCTGGCACAACCGGCGCATCGGCGACAACCGGCTCGAGCGCAGCGACAACGGCCTGCTCGACGGGCGTGGATGGCGCTACCGGCTCGTTAACGGGCTGCTCGGGGGCTTGCGGCTGTTCGGCGACAGGTTGCTGCGGCTTCTTGCGAAACCAGCCGAACAGGCCTTTCTTTTCACCGGCCTCGGCCGGCGCTTTCTTGTCGTCGTTGGAACCAAACATGGAAGACGGCTATCTCAGGGTGGCGATGCACCATCATTGGGCATCGGGAATTCTCTATACGCAGAACAGACTCTCTTGAAGCCGGCTGGTTCATGCGCAACGTTTTGTCGTAGTGTCCTGTGGGCCAGAACGGCGACAGGCATGGTCGCCAGGCAACCGGATCAGTATCCTAGCACCTCCTGGCCCGCCTACGCTAAACCCCGCGGGCCGTCGTACAGGTTAACCATCGTATGAATGCTCTAGCCCGCCGCGCCGCTGGCCTGTTGCTCGGCACGCTCTGCCTGCCGCTTGCGGCCCTGGCCGCCGATACGCAACCGACCCACGAATTCATCCTCGACAACGGCCTGAAGGTCGTGGTGCGCGAAGACCATCGCGCGCCAGTGGTGGTATCGCAGATCTGGTACAAGGTCGGCTCCAGCTACGAGACACCCGGCCAGACCGGCCTCTCCCACGCCCTCGAGCACATGATGTTCAAGGGCAGCGCCAAGGTCGGTCCGGGCGAGGCCTCACGCATCCTGCGCGATCTCGGTGCCGAAGAGAACGCCTTCACCAGCGATGACTACACCGCTTATTACCAGGTGCTGGCCCGCGACCGCCTGCCGGTGGCCCTGGAGCTCGAGGCCGACCGTCTGGCCAGTCTGCGCCTGCCGGCCGACGAGTTCAGCCGCGAAATCGAGGTCATCAAGGAAGAGCGCCGCCTGCGCACCGACGACCAGCCCAACGCCAAGGCCTTCGAGCTGTTCCGCGCCATGGCCTACCCCGCCAGCGGCTACCACACCCCGACCATCGGCTGGATGGCCGACCTCGAGCGGATGAAGGTCGAGGAACTGCGCCACTGGTACGAATCCTGGTATGCACCGAACAACGCCACGCTGGTGGTGGTGGGCGATGTCACCGTCGATGAGGTCAAGGGCCTGGCGAACAAATACTTTGCCGCCATCCCCAAACGCGCCATTCCTCCCGCCAAACTGCCACTGGAACTGGCCGAGCCCGGCCAGCGCCAGCTCACCCTGCACGTGCGCACCCAACTGCCGAGCCTGATCTACGGCTTCAACGTCCCGGGCCTGGCCACCGCCAAGGACCCACGCAGTGCCCAGGCCCTGCGCCTGATCTCGGCGCTGCTCGACGGCGGCTACAGTGCGCGCATGCCGGCACGCCTCGAGCGCGGCCAGGAGCTGGTGGCCGGTGCCTCGAGCAGCTACAACGCCTTCACCCGGGGTGACAGCCTGTTCCTGATCTCGGCCACCCCGAACGTACAGAAGCAGAAAACCCTCGCCGACGTCGAGAAAGGCGTCTGGCAGTTGCTGGACGAGCTCAAGAACACGCCACCCACCGCCGAGGAGCTGGAGCGCGTGCGCGCCCAGGTCATCGCCGGCCTGGTCTACGACCGCGACTCGATCAGCAGCCAGGCCACCACCATCGGTCAGCTGGAAACCGTGGGCCTTTCGTGGAAGCTGATCGACAGCGAGCTGGACGACCTCAAGCGCGTCACGCCGCAGGACATCCAGGACGCCGCACGCACCTATTTCACCCGCGAACGCCTGAGCGTTGCCCACGTTCTGCCCGAGGAGTCCGCTCATGAGTGATCGCCGCGCCCCCCGCTATACCCTGTTCGGCCTCGGCATCCTGGCTGCGATCGTGGCGCTGGCCCTGCTGCTGGCCCGCCCGGCGCAACCGGACAATGCCGCCGGTCAGCCCGACAGCAACGCCGCACGCCCGGCCAATACCCTGCAGTCGCTGGCCGAGCTCGACGGCAAATCCCCCAGCCGGCGCCAACTGAACATCCAGAACTGGACCACAGCCGAAGGCACGCGGGTCCTGTTCGTCGAAGCCCGAGAGCTGCCGATGTTCGACCTGCGCGTGACCTTCGCCGCCGGCAGCAGCCAGGACGGCAGCGTCTACGGTCTGGCCGCCCTGACCAACGCCATGCTCAACGAGGGTGTGGCCGGCAAGGACGTCACCGCGATCGCCCAAGGCTTCGAGGGGCTCGGTGCCGACTTTGGCAACGGCTCGTATCGCGACATGGCCGTGGCCACGCTGCGCAGCCTGAGCGCCCCGGACAAACGCGACCCGGCGCTGAAGCTGTTCGCCGACGTGGTCGGCAAGCCAACCTTCCCTGAAGACGCCCTCAAGCGCATCAAGAACCAGTTGCTGGCCGGTTTCGAGTACGAGAAGCAGAACCCCGGCAAGCTGGCCGGCAAGGCGCTGTTCGCCAACCTCTACGGCAGCCATCCCTACGCTCACCCCAGCGACGGCACCGCCGAAAGCATCCCGGGTATCACCCAGGTACAACTGCGCGACTTTCACGCGAAGGCCTACGCTGCCGGCAATGCCGTGATCGCCCTGGTCGGCGACCTCAGCCGCAGTGAAGCCGAAACCATCGCCGCGCAGCTCTCCGCCACCCTGCCCAAGGGCCCGGCACTGGCCAGCCCTGGCGAACCGTCGCAGCCCAAGCCGGGCGCGACTCATATCGATTTCCCGTCCAAGCAGACCCACCTGATGCTCGCCGAACTGGGCATCACTCGCCAGGACCCTGACTGGCCGGCGCTGTCGCTGGGCAACCAGATCCTGGGTGGCGGCTCTTTCGGCACCCGCCTGATGAGCGAGGTGCGGGAAAAACGCGGCCTCACCTACGGTGTGTACTCGGTATTCAGCCCGATGCAGGTGCGCGGCCCGTTCATGATCAACCTGCAGACCCGCGCCGAACTCAGCGAAGGTACGCTCAAGCTGGTCCAGGACATCCTCGCCGACTACCTGAAGAACGGCCCGACCCAGCAAGAGCTCGACGATGCCAAACGTGAGCTGGCCGGCAGCTTCCCGCTCTCGAATGCCAGCAACGCGAGCATCGTTGGCCAACTGGGCGCCATCGGCTTCTACAACCTGCCGCTGACCTGGCTCGAAGACTTCATGCAACAATCCCAGGCGCTGACCGTCGAGCAGGTCAAGACGGCGATGAACAAGCACCTGGCGGTGGACAAGCTGGTGATCGTCACCGCAGGCCCGAGCGTGCCGCAAAAGCCGCTGCCACCGCCCACAGACAAACCGTCCGAGCAGCCGCTCGGCGTACCGGAGCACTGATGGCAAGACCGTCCAACCCCGCCCAGCCCCAAAGCAAGGGGGCTGGCCACCTGCGCATCATCGCCGGCGAATGGCGCAGCCGTCGCCTGGCGGTGCCCGATGGTGAAGGCCTGCGCCCGACACCCGATCGCGTGCGTGAAACCCTGTTCAACTGGCTTGCCCCCTACATCGAAGGCGCCCGCGTGCTGGACGCCTTCACCGGCAGCGGAGCCCTGGTGCTCGAAGCCCTTTCGCGCGGTGCCGAAGATGCCGTGGCACTGGACAGCAACCCTGCAGCCATCGCCAACCTCAAGCACAACCTCGAGCTGCTGCGCTGCCCCCGTGGGCAGATCCTGCAGATTGACGCCCTGCGTTATCTCGGCGGCCCGGCCAAGCAGCAGTTCGATGTGGTATTCCTCGACCCGCCCTTCCACAAGGACCTGCTGGCCAACGTCTGCAACCTGCTGGAGGAGCATCAGTGGCTGCACGAACAGGCCTGGGTCTATACCGAGAGCGAAACAGCGCCGTCCAACCTGCCGATGCCCGGCAACTGGCGCCTGCACCGGGAAAAGAAGACCGGACAGGTGCATTACGCACTGTGGCAGCGGGGGTAACACCGGTTAATTAATTACCGCCTCCCCACCTCACCGATCATCGAGGCTGCTCCTGCCAACTCAATCAGGAGCAGCCCATGCCTCTAGCCCTTCCGAGCACCGCCGCTCGCGCCTCACACCTGCAGCACGCCACCCTGGCCAATGGCCTGCGCGTCTACCTTCAAGAAGATCACCGCGCACCTCTGGTCAGCGTACAACTGTCCTTACACGTCGGTGCCAGCCATGAGCCAGCCGGCAATTCGGGGCTTTCCCATGCCTTGGAACACTTGGTATTCGATGGCAGCAGCAAACTGGCCCAGGGCGAGTACATTTCCTTCATGAACCGACTGGGCGCTTCGCCAAATGCCTTCACCGACAGCGACAACACCTATTTTCCGTTGACCCTGCCGGCCAGCCGCCTTGAAATCGCCCTGGAGGCCCTGGCCGACATCACGTTCCGCCCGACACTGGAAGCGTCGGCCTTCACCAAGGTCCTGGAGATCGTCAAGGCAGAGCGTCGCAGCCATGTAGAGGGGACAGCCCTGGGCCGTGCCCTTGAGGCACACAAAACATTTTGTTATGGCAACGGAGCATACGCCACTCCCGTCATCGGGCGCCCAGAAGACCTGGACGCGCTGACAATCGACACCGCACGCGACTGGCACCGGCATTGGTATCACCCGAACAACGCCACGCTCGTGGTCGTCGGGGCCACGGACATGCCTCGCTTGCGCGAGCTGGTCGAGCGCCATTTTGGCGCCTTCGAGGCTGCCGAACTTCCGCCGCTCAAGCCGCTGGAAAGAACCGCAGCACCTGGGCGGCGCACGCAGACACTGCGTCTCAAGGGGCTGACAGAGGGATTGCTGATGAGCTTCGGCGTCCCCAGCCTGGCCACAGCGCCCTCCAACGAGGAGGCTTGCGCACTGCAGTTGCTGCCGAAATTGCTGGGCAAAGGTGCTAGCGCCTTCCTGCGCCAGCGACTGTTGAGCGACGAACTCATCTTGCTCAACTTGTCAGTGGACTATGACGCATTCAAACGCGCAGACAGCCTCCTGGAAATTCGGGCCCATACCAACACGTCCATAGGCACGCCTGCCCAGGCGCTCGACAGGATCATGCAGGAAATCGCCACGCTCCATCGCACCCCCCTCACTGAAAGGGACCTCAATCGCGCCAAGGTGCAATTCATGTCGAACAAGGTCTTTGCCCGCGATGACATCGCCAACCAGGCAGAGACCATCCGCCGCTACGCCGTCTGTGGCCTGGACCCGCACCTTTTGGAGCAGGAGCGACAAACGCTCGAAGCCGTGACCGTAGAACAGGTTCGCCAGGTGGCAAGCCTTTATCTGACCGAGGACCGGCTGATGGCCACCTTCATGCTCGAGGAGACGAATGATGAATGACATCCCGACAGGACTCACTAGCGCACAAGGCCTGAACCTCAATGCATTCGAGCAGATCAGCACCTCGGTGCAATCATGGCGGAACGATAACGGCACACGCGTGATGTTCGTGGAAACGCGGGGGCTGCCGATAGTGGATATCAAACTACGCTTCAAGGCTGGCACCTCGGCCGACCAGGACCACCATGGCCTCGCGGCCGTGACCTTGCACATGCTCGACAAAGGCAGCGACGGTCTGGAGGCGGCCGAACGGGACAGGCGGATGCAGGAACTGGGGGCCATCGTCAGCAAGGATATACGCCTCGATCACGCAACTTTCTCCCTGCGCACACTAAGTGCACCTGAAATTCTCACCCCCGCCGTGACACTGCTCGCCTCCATGCTCGCCCACCCCGACTTCCCGGCCGACGCACTCAAAACAATTAAGACCCGAGTCAACGCTCAGGACGGGGCGTGGCGAAAATCGCAACACTGGCAACCAGTAATCGAGCTGTATCACCACCTCTACCAAGGCCACCCCTATGAAAGCGTCTTGAGCACCCCTGAGCACGTCGACGCATTGACCGTCGATGACCTGAAGGCATTCCATCACAAGGCGTATTGCGCAAGTAACCTGGACATCGCGATTGTCGGCGATCTATCCCGGGAGGCGGCCGTCGCCCTGGCGCAGGACATCAGCTCGGCATTGCCCCAGGGGTGGACGGCCGCACACCTGCCACCGGTTCCCTCGTCAGTGGCGGCAACACGGCACCTGCCCTGGAGCGTACCCAACATCCTCGCTCAGTTGACACTGCCCATGAACGTGCCGCCCACCGAGGCCGAACATCTCCCGCTGCAGTTGGCCAACGAAGTGTTAGGTGGCGGCTTCAGCTCCCGCCTCATGCAAGAGCTCCGGCAACGCCTGGAACTGACCTACCACATCGACTCGGACTTCACAGCATCCAGCACCGCTGGCAGGTTATCGATCAGATGGGACGTCAAACCGCAGCATCTCCAGACCAGTGTCGAGCGGGTGGACGCTCTGTTGCTGGCCTTTGCTCAGGAAGGGCCAACGCTGGAAGAACTGCAACTGGCGCAACAGAGACTCGCAGGTAAATGCCTCAAGGAGGTCGCCACGAATGGCCAGCTTGCCGAGCGCTTGGCCTACCTTGCCAGTCACGACCTGCCAGACGACTACCTCGACACCTACACCGATCGGTTGCGCGAACAAACACCTGCAGTCGTCCACGAGGTGATCCGACGTCGATTCGACCTGGACCGCAAGATACTGATCACTGTGGGCGGGCCTGCCGACCAGCAACCACTCGCACCCTCGCCCAGCGACCAATAGCACAGGCATGACGGCGGGGTTTCATGGCATTCTAGGCAGGCACATCACGAGTTCCAGCATGTCCAGCCACGCCTTCACCTTTCGCCCCGCCGTCGGGCTGTCCAATCCGCACCTGCAGACCCTGTGGGGGCCGCTCTGGCGCAAGCCCCCAAGGCTTGAGCGCAGCCGCGAACGCCTGTGGCTGGCCGACGGCGACTTCCTCGACATGGACTGGCACGGCCCGCATCAGGCAGACACGCCGCTGGTGCTGATCCTGCACGGCCTGACCGGTTCCTCCGACTCCCCTTACGTAAAAGGCCTGCAGCAAGCGCTGCAGGCGCGTGGCTGGGCCAGCGTCGCGCTGAACTGGCGAGGCTGCTCCGGCGAGCCCAACCTGCTTGCCCGCAGTTATCACTCCGGCGCCAGCGAAGACCTGGCCGAAACCATCCGCCATCTGCGCGCGCAACGACCATTGGCGCCGCTGTATGCCGTGGGCTACTCGCTGGGCGGCAACGTGCTGTTGAAGTACCTGGGCGAAAGTGGCTCGGCCAGCCAGCTCGAAGCGGCGGTGGCCGTGTCTGTGCCATTTCGCCTGGATCAATGCGCCGACCGCATTGGCATGGGTTTCAGCAAGGTCTACCAGGCGCACTTCATGCGCGAGATGCTGGCCTACGTGCAGAACAAGCAGCGGCACTTCCAGGCCCGTGGCCACAGCGAAGGGCTGGCCGCGCTGGAGCGCCTGGGGCCGCTACGCAACCTGAGGACCTTCTGGGATTTCGATGGCCGGGTGACCGCGCCGCTCAACGGTTTCAGCGATGCCCACGACTACTACCGCCGCGCATCGAGTCGCTATTACCTGGGGGAAAACCGCACACCGACGCTGATCATCCACGCACAGGACGATCCGTTCGTGTTCGGCCACAGCCTGCCGGTGGCGCAGGAGCTGGCACCGCAGACTCATTTCGAATTGCACCGCCGTGGCGGGCACGTGGGCTTTGTCGACGGCAGCCTGCGTAATCCGGGGTATTACCTCGAACGCCGGATTCCGCAGTGGTTGCTGGAAGGACGCTGACGCTGGGTCGCTCAGTCGCCGGTAGCGACACCATGCTTGGGATCGTTGATCCATTCGCTCCAGGATCCTGCGTACAGGCGTCCCAGCGGGTATCCCGCCAGTGCCAGGGCAAACAGGTTGTGGCAAGCCGTGACGCCAGAACCGCAATACGCGACCAACTGTTCCGGCGCACGCCCCGCCAGCTTCTCGGCGAAGCGCTGCTTGAGCTGCTCGACCGGCAGGAAACGCCCGTCCGCACCGAGGTTGTCGGTGAACGCCGCGCACTGCGCGCCGGGAATGTGCCCGGCAACAGGGTCGATCGGCTCGACTTCACCGCGAAAACGCGGCAAGGCGCGGGCGTCGATCAAGGTCAGATCGGCGCTGCCCAGGCGCTTGGCCAAATGCTCGGCATCGATCAGCAGCTTCGCATCGGCCTTACCCTCGAAGTTGCCCTCGTGGTGCACTGGCGGGTCCAGGCTCAACGGCAGGTGCGCGGCATGCCAGGCCTTGAGGCCGCCGTCGAGGATGAACACCGCATCGCGCTTGCCCAGCCAGGCCAGCAGCCACCAGGCGCGGGCTGCGAAGGCACCAGGGCCGTCGTCGTACAGCACCACCTGGCTGTCATTGTCCAGGCCCCACTTGCGCAGGCGCTCGACCAGAAGGCTAGGCTCAGGCAGTGGGTGACGGCCGGTCTGCCCCTTGACCACAGGCCCGCTCAGGTCGCGCTCCAGGTCCGCGAAATGCGCACCGGCGATATGCCCCTCGGCATAGCTGCGCTGGCCGTAGTCCACATCCTCCAGGGCGAAGCGACAGTCGAGGATCACCAGCCCCGGCGAGTCCAGACGCTCGTCCAGCTGCTGCGGGGTGATCAGTTGCGCAAGAGGCATGACAATCTCCTATCGATGGCTCGAAAGGCCCGGATCAATGTTCCAGGGCCTGGTTGAACGGAACGTGAAATTCGCTGCACAGCGCATCCACGGCGGCGCGGGAGCTGGCGGTGACGAACCCCAGCTCCAAAACCAGCACCTGATAGACGCCGCGCTTGAAGGCTTCTTCACCCAGGTGCGCGGAATGCTCGCGGGTGGTGCTGAGAAAACGCACCCAGGAGGTGAGCACGATCCAGGCATTGATGGTCAGCGACTCGATCTGGGTCGGCAGCATGTTCAAGATGCCCGCTTCGACGAAGCCACGATAGATCGCCTGACCCTGCTGCAGGCAACGCTGGGAGAAGCGCCGGTAACGTGCGGCCAGCTCCGGGTCGCTCTCCAGCAGGTGCTCGAGGTCGCGGTGCAGAAAGCGATAGTTCCACATCGCCGCGAGCAATGCCTTGAGGTAGAAGCGCTTGTCCTCGACGGTGGCCGCCCGGCCTTGCGGCGGGCGCAGGAAGCTGTCCACCAGCTCTTCGTACTGGTTGAACAGCAACGCGATGATCGCCTGCTTGTTGGGGAAGTGGTAGTACAGGTTGCCGGGAGAGATTTCCATGAACGCGGCAATGTGATTGGTGCTGACGCTGCGCTCGCCTTGCTGGTTGAACAGTTCGAGGCTGCTTTGCACGATGCGCTCACGGGTCTTCATGCGCGGGGCCATGCGGGTATCCAGGTCTGCGGGCTTCGTATGACGAGCCATCTTACGGTTTATTCCACGGGCGGTGCACACCGCGGACATTCACAGATCGACGCCGATTAGAGTATAAGCTCGAGAACTCGCCCCTCTGCGCGGAGCTGCCATGCGTTCTTCCACAGCCATGCCTCTTGAGCCATCCGACCTTGTTCTTGAGCAGTTGTTCGCCGAGCAACGCCAGGCCTTCGCAGGCAACCCCATGCCGCCCGCCGCGCAGCGTATCCAGTGGCTGAAAAGCCTGCGTGAGGCCCTGGTTGCAAACCAGCAGGCGCTGATCGAAGCCGTCGATGCCGACTTCGGCGGGCGCAGTGCCGATGAAACCCTGCTGGCCGAGCTGCTGCCATCCGTGCAGGGCCTGCGCCATGCCGAGCGTCATGTGCGGCGCTGGATGAAACCTGCCCCGCGCCGCGTCGGCCTGGCCTTCCAGCCGGCCAGCGCGCGAGTGCTGGCGCAACCACTGGGGGTGGTGGGCATCATCGTGCCGTGGAACTACCCGCTGTTTCTGGCTATCGGCCCGCTGACCGGTGCCCTGGCGGCGGGCAACCGGGTGATGCTCAAGCTCAGCGAGGCCACACCACGTACCGGCCATGCCCTCAAGCAGTTGCTCGAGCAGGTTTTCCCTGGCGACCTGGTGAGTGTGGTGCTGGGCGAGGTCGAGGTCGGCCAGGCCTTTGCCCGCCTGCCCTTCGATCACCTGCTGTTTACCGGCGCCACCAGCATCGGCCGCCAGGTCATGCTGGCCGCCGCGCACAACCTCACGCCGGTCACGCTCGAGCTGGGCGGCAAGTCGCCCGCCATCGTCTCCCACGACGTGCCACTGGCCAGTGCCGCCGAGCGCATTGCCTTCGGCAAGACCCTCAATGCCGGGCAGACCTGCGTGGCACCCGATTACGTGCTGGTCCCGCGTCAGCGCCTGGACGACTTCGCGCAGGCCTATCGACGGGCGGTGCAGCGCCTTTTCCCACGCATCGCAGACAACCCCGACTACAGCGCGATCATCAACCCGCGCCAGTTGGAGCGCCTCGAGCGCCTGCTCGCCGAAGCCCGCGACAAAGGCGCCCAGGTACTCGACCTGTACCCCGACGAGCCGCGCCAGGGCCGCAGGCTGCCACCTCATCTGCTGCTGGATGTGAACGACGACATGCAGGTGATGCAGGACGAAATCTTCGGCCCATTGTTACCGCTGGTCGCCTATGACGCGCTGGATGAGGCCCTGGCCTACATCAATCAGCGCCCACGCCCGCTGGCGCTGTACTACTTCGGTTACGACCGCAGTCAGCAGGCGCAGGTGCTGCAGCACACACACTCCGGCGGGGTGTGCCTGAACGACACCCTGCTGCATGTCGCCCAGGACGACTTGCCCTTCGGCGGCATCGGCCCCTCTGGCATGGGTCATTACCATGGTCGCGAAGGTTTCCAGACCTTCAGCAAAGCCAAGGCGGTACTGGCCAAACAGCGTATCAACGCCGCCCGGCTGATCTACCCGCCTTACGGAAAAGCCCTGCAGCGCCTCGTATACAAGCTGTTCATCCGCTGAGCGCAAAGGGCGCATGACAGCCAATGGCCGTACTGTCTATAGTGCCATCATCCGGTCGCATGACTTGGCCGGGCAGCAGTCGCTGCGCTACCATCCGACTCCCCAACGCACTCCAGCCAGGATGACGCGATGAACCGAGTGTTGTACCCGGGCACTTTCGACCCCATTACCAAAGGCCATGGCGATCTGGTCGAGCGCGCCTCGCGGCTGTTCGATCACGTGATCATCGCCGTGGCGGCCAGCCCCAAGAAAAACCCCCTGTTCCCGCTGGAACAACGGGTCGAGCTGGCCCGCGAGGTCACCAAGCACCTGCCCAATGTCGAAGTCATCGGCTTCTCCTCCCTGCTGGCGCACTTCGCCAAGGAACAGGGCGCCAACGTGTTCCTGCGGGGCCTGCGTGCGGTGTCCGACTTCGAGTACGAGTTCCAGCTGGCGAACATGAACCGCCAACTGGCGCCGGACGTCGAGAGCCTGTTCCTCACGCCGTCGGAGCGCTACTCGTTCATTTCCTCGACGCTGGTCCGCGAGATTGCGGCGCTGGGCGGGGATATCACCAAGTTCGTCCACCCGGCGGTGGCCGAGGCGTTGACCGTACGCTTCAAGAAGTGATCGCAGCGGCCTGAGTTCGGCTTTGTACGCCACGTCGCCAACCGGCACTTGCGCGACAAAGCCTCGCGCCCGCGTGCACTGCGGGCGTTAATGCGGCACAATTGTGCCCATTGCTTTGATACATGCCCGGGCGCCGAGCCCCGGCCGGAGTCCCAATGTCCCTGATCATCACCGACGATTGCATCAACTGCGACGTCTGCGAACCCGAGTGCCCGAACGCCGCCATCTCGCAAGGCGAAGAGATCTACGTGATCGACCCGAACCTCTGCACCCAGTGCGTGGGCCACTATGACGAACCCCAGTGCCAGCAGGTTTGCCCGGTTGACTGCATCCCGCTGGATGAAGCCCATCCGGAAACCGAAGACGAGCTGATGGCCAAGTACCGCCGGATCACCGGCAAGGCCTGATGCCGTTCGTCGCCGCGATTGGCCGCGCATTGCTCGGCGCCGCACTGGCGCTGCTGGCCACCGCCGCCCTGGCGGACGGGCCCGGGCGCGCCGCCATTGCCAGCCCCCACGCCGATGCCACTGCAGCGGCACGAGAGGTTCTGGAGCAGGGCGGCAACGCGTTCGATGCCGCCATCGCCATCAGCGCCACGCTGGCGGTGGTCGAGCCCTATGGCTCGGGGTTGGGCGGCGGCGGTTTCTTCCTGCTGCGCGAACAGTCCGATACTGCGCACTACCGCTTCCTGGATGCCCGCGAGCGCGCGCCGGGTGCCGCCACCCCAGGCATGTACCTGGAAGACGGCAAGGTCCGGCAGGGGCTTTCGATCAACGGTGCGCTGGCGGCGGCCATCCCAGGTCTGCCCCAGGCGCTGGCAGATCTCGCGGCGACACACGGCAAACTGCCGCTCAGGGACAGCCTCGCGCCAGCCATCCGCCTCGCCAACCAAGGCTTTGCCGTAGACCGCATCTACCGCGATCGCGCGACCATGCGCCTGAACGCGCTGCGTGACGACCCGGAAAGCGCTCGGCTGTTCCTGCGCGAGAACCAGGTCCCCGCCCTGGGCAGCGTGATCCGCCAGCCGGAACTGGCCGCCACCCTGCAAGCAATGGCCGATCAGGGGCGCGACGGTTTCTACCGTGGGGCGGTTGGCCGCCAGCTTGTCGAGGGTGTGCGCCGCGCTGGCGGTGTCTGGACCCTCGACGATCTCGCCAACTACCGCACGGTCTGGCGCCAGCCACTGCGCTATCCCCTGGCAGACCAGCGCGAGCTGATCAGCAGCCCACCGCCGTCTGCCGGCGGCGTGGCCTTGGCGCAGAGCCTGGCGATGCTCCAGCGCCTGCCTTGGCAGAGCGCAGAACCGGTGCAACGCAGCCACTATGTGGTAGAAGTCCTGCGCCGCGCCTACCGCGATCGCGGCCTGCTCGGCGACCCGGACTACGTCACCAACCCGATCAACCGCCTGCTGGCACGCCACTATCTGACCGGACTTGCCGACAGCATCGACGTGCACGATGCCACGCCCAGCAGCGCCCTGCCGCCCGCGCCCGCCTGGCGCGAGGGCGACCACACCACTCACTTCAGCGTGATCGATGCTGCGGGCAATGCCGTGTCGGCCACGCTGTCGGTCAACCTGCCCTTCGGTGCAGCCTTTACCGTACCCGGCAGCGGCGTGGTGCTGAACAACGAGATGGACGATTTCGCCGCCGACCCCACAGGCAGCAACAGCTACGGCCTGGCCGGCAGCCAGGCCAATGCGGTGGCCGCGGGCAAGCGCCCACTGTCGAGCATGAGCCCGAGTTTCATCGAAAGTCCGTCACAGTTCGCCAGCTTCGGCACGCCCGGCGGCAGCCGAATCCCGAGCATGGTGCTGCTGTCGATGCTCGGCTTTCTCGAAGGGCGGCCGGTGAGCGAATGGCCGGCGATTCCCCGCTATCACCATCAGTACCTGCCAGATGTGATCGAGCACGAGCCCGGCACCTTCGATGAGCGGCAGAAAGCCGCGCTGCGTGCACGCGGCTATGAGCTCAAGGATGTGCAGCGCAGCTATGGGAACCAGCAGGTGCTGTACTGGGACAAACGCGCCGGGACGCTCGAGGCGGCCAGCGATCCGCGCGGGGTCGGTGAGGCCGCAGTGCTGGAGTGACCCGCAAAGCTGCGGCGCGCTGAATGGCTGTTCGCCGAACGAATCTCAGCGCTGACAGCGCGGGCAGAACACGCTAGCGCGCTGCCCCAGCTTCACGTCCCGCAGCTCGGTCCCGCACACCTTGCAGGCCTCACCGCCACGCCCATACACGAACAGTTCCTGCTGGAAATACCCCGGCTGCCCATCGCCACCGATGAAATCGCGCAACGTGGTGCCACCACGCTCGATGGCCGCCGCCAGCACGCGCTTGATCTCGATCGCCAGCTTCAGATAACGCGCCCGGCTGATCCCGCCCGCCTCGCGGCGTGGATCGATGCCCGCGGCGAACAGCGCCTCGGTGGCGTAGATGTTGCCCACCCCCACCACCACGGCGTTGTCCATGATGAACGGCTTGACCGCCATCGACCGCCCGCGTGACAGCTGGAACAACCGCTCGCCGTCGAACAGGTCGGTCAATGGCTCCGGCCCCAGGCGCACCAGCAGCTCGTGACCCAGCGGGTCCTGGCTCCAGAGCATGGCGCCGAACCGACGCGGGTCGGTGTAGCGCAGCATCAGCCCCGACTCCAGCTCGATGTCCACATGTTCATGCTTGGCCGCCGGCAGCCCGAGCTCGACCAACCGCAGGTTGCCAGACATCCCCAGGTGGCTGATCAAGGTGCCCACCTCGGCGTTGATCAGCAGGTACTTGGCCCGCCGCTCGACGCTGACGATGCGCTGCCCCGACAGGCGCACATCCAGATCCTCGGGGATCGGCCAGCGCAGGCGCCGGTCACGCACCACCACGCGGCTGACTCGCTGGCCTTCCAGGTAAGGCGCGATCCCGCGCCGGGTGGTCTCGACTTCTGGCAACTCAGGCATGGATCAGTGGCCACTCATTTCACGGATGTTCTGCTTGAGGCTCTCGAAGTCGTACTCCGACAGCCCGATGTAGTCCAGCACCAGCGGCCCGACGACGTTCCACTCGTGGTCGACGCTCTGGTTGCCCAGCACGCGGTACGACGCACAGATGTGTTCGGCCATTTTCAGCACCGCCAGCAGGTTCTTCAGCTGGGTCTGGGTGTTGCGTGAAGACTCGTCGCGGAATACCGCCAGGGCGTTGTGGTGGTTGGCGATGGCCGCGCTGATATGCTCCGGCAGGCGCCACGACTTGGCGGTGAAGTAGCCCACCACCGAATGGTTGGTGTTGAACGCGCGGTTCTCAGTGTCCACCACCCGCGTTTGTTCGTCGGCCTTGGCGTAGGCGTCCTCCAGCACTTCCATGTAGGTCGGGAAGCGCTTGAGCATCAGCGGCACGCCGCAATCATGGAACAGGCCAAGGGTGTAGGCCTCGTCCACCGCCTGGATGCCGGTGCGCTTGGCCAGGGTCAGGCAGGTCATCGCGACGTCTTGGGCGGTGTCCCAGAAGCGGTTGAGGGTGACGATGGTTTCGTCGCTCATCTCGCCCTTGATCGACTGCGCGTTGATCAGGTTGATGATCGAGCGGCTACCCAACAGGTTTACGGCGCGCTGGATCGAGCCAATCTTGTTGGCCAACCCGAAATGCGGGGAGTTCACCAGCTTGAGCAGTGCACCGGCCAGACCAGGATCCTGCGCTATCAGCTTGGCGATCGTCTCCAGGTCCGGATCGGGCATGTACTGCTCGAACTGCAGGTCCACCATGATCTGCGGCTGCGGCGGAATGGTGATGCCTTGCAAGGCTTGCTGGATCTGTTCGGCGGAAAGTTCCTGGGACATGGGTACACACTCGGAAATGACGAGAGATTCTAACCCTGTACTCCTGCAGGGCACCAACCACTGGATCGTTCCCTGGGCGGTTAACTTTAGCCGGGATGAGGCCGACACTTCATCCAGCCCACCAGCGAACCCCAGGCCAACGCGGTATACTCCCGCTCTTTTTTCCGGAGCGACGTCATGTCCCTGCCCAGCCTTCGCCTCAAAGCCAATGCCGACCGCCGCCTGCGCGCCGGCCACCTGTGGGTCTACAGCAATGAAGTCGATGTCGCCGCGACTCCGCTGCAAGGCCTGAAGGCCGGGCAGCAGGCGATCCTCGAGGCGGCCAACGGCAAGCCGCTGGGCGTGGTGGCGGTGAGCCCGAACAACCTGATCTGTGCCCGCCTGCTGTCGCGCGATGCCAAGCTGCCGCTGGACAAGTCGCTGCTGGTGCACCGCCTGAACGTCGCCCTGTCGCTGCGTGAGCGCCTGTTCGACAAACCCTGCTACCGCCTGGTCTACGGCGACTCCGACCTGCTGCCGGGCCTGGTGGTCGACCGCTTCTTCGACATTCTCGTGGTGCAACTGGCCTCGGCCACCATGGAAGCTCACAAGGATGAGGTGATCGCTGCCCTGGTACAGGTGCTCAAGCCCAGCGGCATCCTGTTCAAGAACGACTCCGCCGCGCGCGATGCCGAAGGCCTGGAGCGCTATGTCGAGACCGTCTACGGCGAAGTATCCGACTGGGTCGCGCTGGAAGAGAACGGCGTGAAGTTCGAAGCGCCGGTACGTGAAGGCCAGAAGACTGGCTGGTTCTACGACCACCGCATGAACCGTGCGCGCCTGGCGCCCTACGTCAAGGGCAAGCGAGTGCTCGACCTGTTCAGCTACATCGGTGGCTGGGGCGTACAGGCCGGGGCCTTCGGCGCCAGCGAAGTGTTCTGCGTCGATGCCTCGGGCTTTGCCCTGGATGGCGTCGAGCGCAATGCCGCGCTCAACGGCATTGCCGAAAAGCTGACCTGCATCGAAGGCGACGTGTTCGAGGCCCTGCGCGAACTCAAGGCCGCCGAAGAACGCTTCGACGTGATCATTGCCGACCCACCCGCCTTCATCAAGCGCAAGAAGGACCTGAAGAACGGCGAGGCCGCCTACCGCCGCCTCAACGAGCAGGCCATGCGCATGCTCAACAAGGACGGCATCCTGGTCAGCGCTTCGTGCTCCATGCACCTGCCCGAAGATGACCTGAACAACATCCTGCTGACCAGTGCCCGCCACCTGGACCGCAACCTGCAACTGCTCGAGCGCGGCGGCCAGGGTCCGGACCACCCAGTGCACCCGGCAATCGCCGAAACCCGCTACATCAAGAGCATCACCTGCCGGTTGCTGCCCAACAGCTGACCCACCTGCCTGGGGCTGGCCTACAGCCCCAGGTCATGCAATGTGTGGTGATTGTTGGCGATGATGTTGGCGATCAGCGACTCCCCCGGGAAGTCGGCCATGATGATGCCCACGGTCCTGACCGTTGGCTGCGGGCCGTTGAGATCCTCGATATCGTCCCGCGCCAGGGTGTTCATACCTTCAAAGGAAATGGTGCACAGCTTCCCCACGCACGTGGTGCGGGGAAAATGCGGAAACCAGTCGGACTCGCCCAGCGCAAGCAGCCCCGTAGACAGCCTGGGCGCGGCAGTACCCGGGCTGGAGTGGCCGCTGGCCACGAAGTAAGGGAACGACCCCACGCTGCCCGACAGGTAGTTGATGTAGAACGTCTCCGCACTCCCAGCCGAAGCCCGGTGCAACTGGCGCCTGACCTTGAGGTACTTCTCGTGCAGGTCCCAGTTGCTCGTCAGGGTCGAGTCGTCCTGGATATCGAAGCTGCTGTAGCTCAGCCCATAAGGGTTGAGGTTGGAGATGTTGGACAACACCACGAACTTGCCACGAGCCTCACCCAGCGTGAGGCTTTTTCGCGGCTCGCGCAGATAGACCTCCGAGAACTGCTGCATGTACTGGTCGAACACCTCCGGTAACAGCCGATTGGCATTGCTGTCTGGCGTGTGTTCCTCCTTGATCCTGAACAGCACGGTTTCACTGGGGTTGGCCTGCAGGAAATTACGGATAGACTGCAGCGCGCTGCCAAACATCTTGTCCAGGTACACCGGCCCGTGGTGCAGCGCAAATGCATCGCCCGTACGCCGGATGCGCAGGTCGAATACACGGATACCGTACTTCAACTGCTCGTCGAAGTTCAGCACCTGAGTGGTGACGATGTCATCGACCACCGGAAATACGCTGACATCGAAGGTCGCCGAGTCATGGGTGCCGGGCAACGCCAGCTCGCTCAGGCGCACGTCGTCGCGGATGGCTTGCATCCAGCGGCTCTTGTCGGTGAAGGGGTCTTTGCGGTCGTGGGCGTAGGCATCGTCCTCATGGGCGAAGGTATTGCCGGAAAGACAGCACAGCAGGCAGGCAAAGCCCGCCAGGGAGTGAAAAAAACGCATGATTCAAGTCCTTTGCGAGCGCAAGAAGACTTCAGGTTAATGACCCGGCGGGCAGCCGGACACTAGATAACTACCGACTGTCCATGATCGCAACGCCGCCCTGGCAAAACACTGCTCAGATATCCAGCACCATCGACGCGATACCAAAGTAGATCAACATCCCCACGGCATCCTGATCAGCGCCTAGTGCTCCGTGCACCTACCCGGGACCGCCTCAACAGGCGGTCCATCAATCAATTACGGACATATAACGACCTGGTATTTTTGTCAGTAGACAGTCCCGCAACGCCATACTCTAATCAGACCGAATATCAATCCGCCGCTGCAGGCACCGCTCGGTCTATAGTTGAGGTTGGAAATGGAACGTTCCAGGAATCAAGCACCTGCTGCGCCATACATTGTGGAAGCCAAAAACGGTTTCGTAGATCTGGATGACCTGAAGCGCGGCATCCATGTGAAGGTGAATCACAAACCCACCGATACATTTATAGGTTTGCAAGTTTTATTGAAGACCCAAGCAGGCCATGAAGTATCGAAAGTGATCTTTAAAAAAGACTACGACGACACCCCTGTTGCCTTCTCCGCCGAGCAGCTCAAGCGACTGTTGGGTGAGCGCGTCGAGCTGTCCTACATAGTGTGGCCAGAAAACGAATATTCTGAACCCGTCGAGTATGAATTCGATGCGAAATGGTATATGCCACAGGTACCCGCGATCCGAGACGGTCAGGTGTCGTGGGAAGATCTGGACAAAGGCCTTGAGGTCATTATTCGGCCCTACAAGGACATCCGTGTGGGGGATCGCGTGCGAGTGATGATGGCAGGGACGAATGCCAATTCCAGCGAAATTATCGAAGCCGTTGTCGTCGATACCAACACTCCACTCACCGTTCGTTTTTCCGCCGAAAAGACGCGCCTGACTGCCGGCGGCAAAACGACGGTCTTCTACCAAGTCGATGGCCATCACATCATTCCGTTTTCAGTGTCGTTCAACGGGGCACGGCAAGTTCCACTCGTGGAGCCAAAGCACATTTTGCGCGACAGCAATTACTCGCCAGCCGTGATGGCACCGGTCGAAGAGTCTGGAGGCTATCCGTTCGTTCTGAATTTCGATACTGCGCCAAACATTGGCGACACCGTCTTGGTGTGGGCGTTGGACGACCATAACCAAGTAGCAAAGATTTCCGAACACACGGTCTCCGAAAATCCCTTGACCCTCTACCTCGCGCCAGAAACATTCAATACATCCCTCACGATGGAAATAGTGGTCGTCATGCCCCCCAATGGCAACTCTCTCTCGTCTCCGAGAGTAGCAATCGAACTAAACAGATAGACGGGTACAAAGTGATTGCCATTCAACAACCTTCATCGCGTTAATAGCGAAGAGCAGCAGCTCACAAGCGCTGCTGCTCTTGTATAGCGTACTCAGATATCCAGCACCATCGACGCGATACCAAAGTAGATCAACACCCCCACGGCATCGGCAATCGAGGTCACCAGCGGCCCGCTGGCCGTCGCCGGGTCAAGCTTCAGGCGACTGAGCATGAATGGCAGGCTCATACCGATGAGGCTGCCGATCAGCACGATCACCAGCATGCTGCTGGCCACGATCAGGGCGATTTCCGGGCCGCCGCGCAATACCCCCAACGAAGCGACAGCCAGTGCCATGGTCCCGCCCAGGGCAAGCGCAACACCGCACTCGCGCGTGAGCATGCGCAACCAGTCACGCAGCACCACTTCGCCCGTGGCCAGGCCGCGCACCATCAGGGTTGCCGACTGGGCGCCGGCATTGCCGCCGCTGTCTACCAGCAACGGCAGGAAGAACACCAGGGCGATATGCGCGGCGATGGTGTCCTCGAACGCTGCGATTCCCGCACCTGAAAACAGGTTGCCGAATACCAGCAGTACCAGCCACAGCACGCGTTTGCGGTACATCAGGCTGACGGTTGCATCCTTGAGATTGCCGATGTGATTGGTGATCGATGCGCCCTTGTGAAAGTCTTCGGTAGCCTCCTCCACCATCACATCCAGCGCTTCGTCGCAGGTGACGATCCCCACCAGCCGCCCCAACTCATCGAGCACCGGTACCGCCAGCAGGTCGTGATCGCCAATCAAGCGGGCGACCTCTTCCTGACGGGTCGCCGTGGTCACGCAGATCACCTGGCGCACCATGATGGCCTCGATCGGCTGGTCGGGCGGCGCCAGGATCAGTTCACGCAGCGACAGCGTGCCGAGCAGGTTGCGCTGGGCATCGAGGACGTAGGATTGATAGATGGTTTCGGCGTCTGCGGCTTCGCGCCGCAGCATGTCGATGGCCTGGCGCGCGCTCAGGCCACTGTCCAGGCTGGAGTACTCGCTGATCATCAGCGCGCCGGCGCTGCCGTCTTCGTACAGTGCATGCTGCAGAAGCCGATCGCGTCGGGCCTGGGCCGCCTGGCGCAGGTCGAGGGGTGTGGCGAGGGTGTCGGTCGGATGTTGCATGGGAGGTTCTCCAGGCGCCGAAGCAGGCGCCCGCAGACCTCAGCCACGCGGGCTCAAGCCTCCGGATGCCCTGGCGACGGTGCGCTCAGTGCCAGATTGCAGGTTCGCGATGAACTGAAACTGGGAAGGTCCATTGGGGGCTTGGCTCGTGAAGCCGCACATGCGGCGCGGGGATGATAGGTGCAGCAAGACCAGGAAAATACCGCCGGGAGAGCATTTGGGAGATGTCCTACATCACCCTGTCCAAATGACGAAAAGCACCGTCCAGACACATCGTCATTCCCTCGTCGCGCCAGCGGTGTAGAATCGGCCTATTCATCGCCAGACATCCCCAGGCGGGTTTATGAGCTCTGGCCAAGCACGCGGCGATCCCGCGCTGTCTTCGGCCCCATCCGTGCCAGCGGCAACCGGCCTTCGGCGCAAAGGACAAGAGAAGCTCACTCCCCTTTCCAGAGACCTGATTAAGCCGCCAGGAGTGCTTCATGCCTGATTATCGTTCCAAGACTTCCACCCAGGGCCGCAACATGGCGGGTGCCCGCGCACTGTGGCGCGCCACCGGGATGAAGGACGAAGACTTCAAGAAACCGATCATCGCCATCGCCAACTCGTTCACCCAGTTCGTCCCGGGCCACGTGCACCTGAAGGACCTGGGCCAGCTGGTCGCCCGCGAGATCGAGCGCGCCGGTGGCGTGGCCAAGGAATTCAACACCATCGCCGTCGACGACGGCATCGCCATGGGCCACGACGGCATGCTGTACTCGCTGCCGAGCCGCGAGATCATCGCCGACGCCGTCGAGTACATGGTCAACGCCCACTGCGCCGACGCCATCGTCTGCATCTCTAACTGCGACAAGATCACCCCCGGCATGCTGATGGCTGCCCTGCGCCTGAACATCCCAGTGATCTTCGTCTCCGGCGGCCCAATGGAAGCCGGCAAGACCAAGCTGGCCAGCCACGGCCTGGACCTGGTCGACGCCATGGTCATCGCCGCCGACTCGACCGCCAGTGACGAAAAGGTCGCCGAGTACGAGCGCAGCGCCTGCCCGACCTGCGGTTCGTGCTCCGGCATGTTCACCGCCAACTCGATGAACTGCCTGACCGAAGCCCTGGGGCTCGCCCTGCCGGGCAACGGCTCCACCCTGGCCACCCACGCCGACCGCGAGCAGCTGTTCCTCACCGCCGGACGCACCATCGTCGAGCTGTGCAAGCGCTACTACGGCGAGAACGACGAGTCGGTACTGCCGCGCAACATCGCCAACTTCAAGGCGTTCGAGAACGCCATGATGCTCGACATCGCCATGGGCGGTTCGACCAACACCATCCTGCACCTTCTGGCTGCCGCCCAGGAAGCGGAGGTCGACTTCGACCTGCGCGACATCGATCGCCTGTCGCGCAAGGTGCCACAGCTGTGCAAGGTGGCGCCGAACATCCAGAAGTACCACATGGAAGACGTCCACCGCGCCGGCGGCATCTTCAGCATCCTCGGCTCGCTGGCCCGTGGCGGCCTGCTGCACACCGACCTTCCGACCGTGCACAGCCGCAGCATGGAAGAGGCCATCGCCAAGTGGGACATCACCCAGACCGATGACGAAGCCGTGCACACCTTCTTCAAGGCAGGCCCGGCCGGTATCCCGACCCAGACCGCGTTCAGCCAGTCGACCCGCTGGGAAACCCTCGACGACGACCGCGAGAACGGCTGCATCCGCAGCTTCGAACACGCCTACTCGCAGGAAGGTGGCCTGGCCGTGCTCTACGGCAACATCGCCCTGGACGGCTGTGTGGTCAAGACCGCGGGCGTCGACGAGTCGATCCATGTGTTCGAAGGCACCGCGAAGATCTTCGAAAGCCAGGACAGCGCCGTGCGCGGCATTCTCGCCGACGAAGTGAAGGCCGGCGACATCGTGATCATCCGCTACGAAGGCCCGAAAGGCGGTCCGGGCATGCAAGAGATGCTCTACCCGACCTCGTACCTGAAGTCCAAGGGCCTGGGCAAGGCCTGCGCCCTGCTCACCGACGGCCGCTTCTCCGGCGGCACTTCGGGCCTGTCGATCGGCCACGCTTCGCCGGAAGCGGCCTCGGGCGGCGCCATCGGCCTGGTCAAGGACGGTGACAAAGTACTGATCGACATTCCGAACCGCTCGATCAACCTGCTGGTCAGCGACGAAGAGTTGGCCGCACGCCGTGTCGAACAGGACAAGAAGGGCTGGAAACCTGCCGAAGTGCGTCCACGCAAGGTGACCACTGCACTGAAGGCCTACGCCCTGCTGGCGACCAGCGCCGACAAGGGCGCTGTGCGTAACAAGGCGATGCTCGACGGGCTGTGAGGCTTTGAGGGCATGAATGAAAAACCGGCGCCTTGAGCGCCGGTTTTTTTATGCCTGTGGAAAAGTATTGGCCTATTCGCGGGAAAGCCCGCTCCCACAAATACAGCGCAACCCTGAAGACCATGAAACCCCTGTGGGAGCGGGCTTGCCCGCGAAGAGGACGGCATAGCCGCT